>ALAO01000068.1 GCA_000307955.1 Solidesulfovibrio magneticus str. Maddingley MBC34
GGGGGCCTCAGGCCCCCAGCCGCCGGAGGCCGCCTTTCGCTCCCCCTCATCCCCGATAGCTTGGTTTTTGCGGCGGCATCTGCTACCCGTTAGTTCGCGACGGCAAACCACCGCCGCCACACGCCATGACCCCAACACTCAATATCGCCGACCTCTCCCTGGCCATTTTGTGGCTCTTTTTTGCCGTGCGCGGGTACATGCGCGGTCTGGTCAAGGAAGCCGGCTCCCTGGCCGCCATCGTCACGGCCTTTTACCTGGCCGGGGCCTATCACAAACAACTCGCTCCCAACCTCACCGAGTACATCTCCGGCAACTACGCCGGCACGGCCGCCTATCTGCTCATCTTCACGGTGACGCTGCTGGGCGTATGGTTCGTGGCCCTGGCCATCTCGGGCATCGTCAAAATCACCATGACCCAGTGGGCCGACCGATTTTTCGGCGGCGGCTTCGGCTTGGTCAAGGGCGTCATTTTGACGGCCGTGCTGCTCTTTCTCCTGCGTCTGGCCGCGCCGGACCCGGATTTCCTGAAAGGTTCGCTGCTGGTGCCGGTGCTCGACAAGATGAGCACCAAGCTCGTCAACTACATCCCGCCCGACATCAATGAGAAGCTGCGCAAGTTCAGCAAGAAGGAACTGCCCGATCCCATAAACGCGGCCCTGGAGAAAAAAGCGGCCGCCGCCGCTGCCGCCGCCGCCGCCGCCATCGGCGACAAGAAGCCGGCCGAACCGGAAAAGAAACTGGCCGAGCCGGAGAAAAAAGCCGAACCGGCTAAAAAGCCCGAAACCAAACCCGAGGCCAAGCCGGCCGAGCCGCCCAAGAAGACCGAACCCGCCAAGCCCGCCGCACCGGCCAAAAAGCCCGACGCCAAGCCCGAATCCAGCCTCAAGCCGGCCTCGCCCGCACTCAAGGTCGAGATGCGGTCAGCCGCCGCCGCCCCGGCCGGGAAAACCGAGGCCGCCAAGGCCCCGGACCGCGCCCCCGCGCCGGCCAAAGCCGCCGACAAAACGGCCCCCCCGGCCAAACCCCGGCCCGCCGCCACGGAGAAACCACTCCAGACGGCCGCCACGGACAAGCCCTCATGACCGAACAAGATACCCGGAAAAACGCCGCTGCCCTGGCCGGCCTCCAAGACGTGCTCGACTCCCTGCTCGGCCCGGACGGCTGCCCCTGGGACAAGGCGCAAACGCCGGAAACGCTGTGCGACTACATCATCGAGGAAGCCTTCGAACTCGTGGACTGCATCCGCTCGGGCGACGTGGCGGGCGTTGGCGAGGAACTCGGCGACGTGCTGTTTTTGCTCCTTTTTGTCGCCACCCTCCACGAACGGCGCGGCGATTTCGATCTGGCCCAGGCCTTTGACGGGGCTGCCGCCAAGATGATCCGACGCCATCCCCATGTGTTCGCCGACTGCGACATCAAGGACCGCGAGGAGCTCCTGCGTAACTGGGAGCGCATCAAGCGGGCCGAGAAAGCCGAAAAGACCGGCCTTTACGCCAGCCTGCCCAAGGGCCTGCCGCCGCTTTTAAAGGCCTACCGCGTTCATTCCAAGGCGGCCCGGGCCGGGTTCACCTGGGAGAGCGACGAAGCCATGGCCCAGGCGCTTAGCGCCGAGCGGGCCGAGTTCGAGGCGGCCGTGGCCGCCGGCGACCAGGCGGCCATGGAAGAGGAATTCGGCGACTACCTGTTTTCGCTGACCGAATACGGCCGCCGCCTGGGTCTTAAGGCCAACGCCTGCCTGGACGGGGCGGTTTCCAAGTTCCTTTCCCGCTACAAAGCCATGGAAAAGCTGGCCACCTCCCGGGGGCTGGATCTCGACGCCCTGGACATGGCCGCCAAGAACGCCCTGTGGGACGAGGTAAAGGTCGGCTCCTAGCTTGCAACCGCCCCCCTGACCGCCTACAAGTGAAGGATGCAGGTCCATCCCGCCCGCGTCCGACCGCTCTCCGACAAGCCCCGCCGCGCCGGGCCGGTCGTGTATTGGATGAGCCGCGACCAGCGGGCCGAAGACAACTGGGCCCTGCTCGCCGCCGCCGGGCTGGCCCGGGAAACCGGCGCGCCGCTCCATGTCGCCTTTGCCCTGGCCCCGGGCTTTCCAGGGGCCAGCCTTCGCCACTACGACTTCATGCTGCGCGGCCTGGCCGAAACCGAGGCCGCCCTTCGGGCGCGCGGCGTGCCTTTCCATCTGCTCCTGGGCGATCCGGCCGCCGTGGTGCCCCCGTTCCTGGACGAGCTGCACGCCGGCGTCTGCGTCACGGACTTCGATCCCCTGCGCCTCAAGATCGCCTGGAAACGCGCCGTGGCCGAGGCTCACGCCGGGCCGCTCTACGAAGCCGACGCCCACAACGTCGTGCCCTGCGTTGTCGCCTCGCCGCGCCGGGAATACGCCGCCGCCACCTTTCGCCCGAAAATCCACAAACGGCTCCAGGAATTCCTGGAACCCTTCCCCGAGCTGCCGGTCTTTCCCGACGCCGCCCTGGTCGCCACCCCGCTCGTGGACTGGAGCGCGGCCCGGGCCAGCCTGGCCGTGGACGCCAGGCCCGGCCCGGTCCCGGACATCGTCCCCGGCCCGAACGCCGCCCGGGCCGCCCTGGACGCGTTTACGGCCGAGCGCCTGCCCGGCTACGCCGCGCGCCGAAACGATCCCAACGCCGGGGCCGTCTCGGGCCTATCGCCCTATTTCCACTTCGGCCAGCTCGCCCCCCAGCGCGCCGCCCTGGAGGTGCTGGCCGCCCGGGGACGCCATGCCGCTGACGTGGACGCCTATCTCGAAGAACTCGTCGTGCGCCGCGAGCTGTCCGACAACTACTGCCATTATACGCCCCACTACGACCGCTACGAGGCCCTGCCCGACTGGGCCCGCAAAACCCTGGACGCCCATGCCGGCGACGAGCGGGAGCACCGCTACACGCCGGCCCAGTTCGAAGCCGCCGCCACGAGTGAAGCCCTGTGGAACGCCGCCCAGCGCGAACTGGTCGCCACGGGCCGCATCCACGGCTACATGCGCATGTACTGGGCCAAGAAGATCCTGGAATGGTCACCCTCGCCGCGCCAGGCCCTGGACACGGCCCTGGCCTTAAACGACCGCTACGCCCTGGACGGACGCGACCCTAACGGCGTGGTCGGCGTGCTGTGGTCCGTGGGCGGCCTCCACGACCGGCCCTGGGCCAACCGGCCGGTCTTTGGCCAGATACGCTACATGAACGAACGGGGCTGTCGCCGCAAATTCGACGCCGACGCCTACATCGCCCGCCACTTGTAAGGAAGCCGCATGTCCGGACGTACCCGCAAACTGCTCCTGGCCGCCCTGGCCCTTGCCTGCATCGCCGCCTTTTTCGGCCTGGGGCTGCAACGCTACCTCACCCTGGAGGCGCTCAAGGACTCCCGGCAGGCCCTGGCCGAGGCCCGGGCCGCCACGCCGCTGACCTTTGCCGCCGGCTATTTCCTGCTCTACGTGCTGGTGGCCGCCCTGAGCCTGCCCGGAGCCACGGTGCTGACCCTGGGCGGCGCGGCGGTCTTCGGCTTCTGGACGACGCTGGCCCTGGTCTCTTTTGCCAGCACCATCGGCGCGACCCTGGCCTGCGCCCTGTCGCGCACGCTGTTTCGCGAGGCCGTCACCAAACGCCTGGGGCCGAGGCTGGCCGCCGTGGACGCGGGCCTGGCCCGGGAAGGGGCCTTTTACCTGTTCACCCTGCGTTTGGTGCCCCTTTTTCCCTTTTTCGTGGTCAACGCCGTCATGGGACTGACGGCCGTGCCCCTCTCCACCTTCTACCTCGTCTCCCAGATCGGGATGCTCCCGGGCACGGCGGTCTACGTCAACGCCGGGGCCCAGCTCAGCGAGCTGACCTCGCTGTCCGGCATCGTCTCGCCAGGGCTGCTCGTATCCTTTGCCCTGCTTGGCCTTTTTCCCCTGGCCGCCCGGCGCGCCGTGGCCGCCATACGTCAAAAACGCGCCCCCAAAAGCGCGCAACCGGCCCCGACCGGGCCAAATCACCCCTAAGGAGTCACGCCATGAACATCGCTATGGTCGGCCTTGGACGCATGGGCCTCAACATGGCCAGACGGCTGGCCCGGGGCGGCGTCGCCGTGACCGCCTACAACCGCACCGTTAAAAAAGCCCATGACTTCGCCGCCGAGGAAGGCGGGGCCGCCCGGGCGGTCGATTCCATCCCCGATCTCGTGGCCGCCCTGCCCGCGCCGCGCATCGTCTGGCTCATGCTGCCGGCCGGAACCGCCACCGACGAACACATCGACGAACTGCTGCCCCTGCTCTCTCCGGGCGACATCCTGGTCGATGGCGGCAACACCTTTTTCCGCGACGACCTGCGCCGCCACGAAGCCGCCGCCAAGGTCGGCGTGCGCTACTGCGACGCCGGCGTGTCCGGCGGCATCTGGGGCCTGGCCGAAGGCTACTGCATCATGATCGGGGCCGAACCCGACGTGGCCGCCGTGCTGAGACCCTACCTGGACGTGCTGACCGGCCCCGGCGGCAACCTGCACACCGGCCCGGTGGGCTCCGGGCATTACGTCAAGATGGTCCACAACGGCATCGAGTACGGCATGATGCAGGCCTACGCCGAGGGCTTCGAGATCCTGGCCGCCTCGCAGTTCGGGGAAAAGCTCGACTTCACGGCCATCTGCGACCTGTGGAACCACGGCTCGGTGGTGCGCTCGTGGCTTTTGGAACTGGCCCAGCGCGCCTTTGCCGCCGATCCGCGCCTGGAGTCCCTGGAAGCCTACGTGGACGATTCGGGCGAGGGCCGCTGGACCGTCAACCAGGCCGTGGAAAACGCCGTGTCCGCCCCGGTCATCACCGCCTCGCTGTTCGAGCGCTTCCGCTCCCGCCAGCCCAACGCCTTCCAGGACCGGGTGCTGGCCGCCCTGCGCAACCAGTTCGGCGGCCACGCCGTCAAAAGGAAGGACGGCCATGACTAGCGACCGCGACGCGGCCCAGGCCGAAGTGGTCCTGGGCCGCACCACCTCCACCCCCTCGGCCGACGCCTGCCGCTTCGACGCGGTGGACGCGCCCTTTACCCTGATCATCTTCGGGGCCACCGGCGACCTCACCGCCCGGATGCTCCTGCCGGCCCTGACCGCGCTCACCGCCGGCGGCCATCTGCCCGACAACTTCGCCGTGGTCGGGGCCAGCCGCACGGAACTCACCGACGAGTCCTTCCGGGAGCGCATGCGCGAGGCCGCCAAGGAATTCGGCGACTGCGACAACGACGCCTGGGCGGCCATGGCCCCGCGCTTCACCTACAAACAGGTCCATTACGACGATCCGGCCTCGTTCACCGCCCTGGCCGGCTTCCTCGACGACCTGGCCAAGGAGCGCAACCTCGGACCCAATCGCATCTTCTATCTGGCCGTGCCGCCCACGGTCTACGAGGACATCGCCGTCAACCTGGCCGGCGCGGGCCTGGCCGAGGAGACCGGCGGCTATTCCCGGCTGGTCATCGAAAAGCCCTTCGGCCGCGACCTGGAAACGGCCAGGGTGCTGGAAAAAGCCCTGCACACCCGGTTCGCCGAACACCAGATCTTCCGCATCGACCATTATCTGGCCAAGGAAACCGTGCAGAACATCCTCATGCTGCGGTTCGCCAACGCCATCTTCGAACCCATCTGGAACCGGCGCTACGTCAACTACGTGAGCATCCTGGCCGCCGAATCCATCGGCGTCGGCCACCGGGCCTCCTACTACGACCACTTCGGCGTGCTGCGCGACATGTTCCAAAACCACATGATGCAGCTGCTGTCGCTGTGCGCCATCGAGGCCCCGTCGCTGTTCGAGGCCGATCTGGTGCGCGACGAAAAGACCAAGGTGTTCCGGGCGCTGCGGCCGTTTAGCGACAAGGACGTGGCTGAGCACTGCATCCTGGGCCAGTACGCCTCGGGCATGGTCGACGGCAAACGCGCCCCGTCCTACCTCGACGAGGAAGGCGTGCCCGGCGACTCCACCACCCCGACCTTTGCCGCCATGCGCGTCTATCTCGACAACTGGCGCTGGCAGGGCGTGCCCTTCTACCTCATCTCGGGCAAACGGCTGCCGGAAAAACGCACGGAAATCGCCGTGCAGTTCAAGCCCGTGCCCTTTTCCATGTTCCGGGAGATCTTCGGCGACCATATCGAGGCCAACCGGCTCATCCTGCGCATCCAGCCCGACGAGCAGGTCAGCCTGACCTTCCAGGCCAAGGCCCCAGGCCCCATGTGCCTGCGTTCGGTGACCATGAACTTCAACTACTACCAGGGCTACACCGGCGCGGCGCTCACCGCCTACGCCAAGGTGCTGCTCGACTGCATGCTCGGCGACCAGACGCTCTTCTGGCGACAGGACGGGGTGGAACTGTGCTGGAAGTTCCTCACCCCCTTGCTGGAAAAGCCCTCGGCCGAGCGCCTGTTCCTCTACAAATCCGGGACCTGGGGACCCCAGGAGGCCGGCCGCTTCCTCACGGCCCACGGACTCGTGCCATGACCCCCCGGGTACGCCGCTTCACCGACCTCGCCGCCCTGACCGAGGCGGCCTTCGCTTTCGTGGCCGAGCGGGCCATAGAGGCGGTGGCCGCCCGGGGCCGGTTCTCCCTGGCCCTGTCCGGCGGCAGCACGCCGCTGCCGCTTTACGCCGCCCTGGCCGAGCGGGGACTGGGCATCGCCTGGGACGACGCGCTGCTCTTTTTCGGCGACGAACGCCTCGTCCCCTGGGACGATCCCGAAAACACCTTTGGCGTGGTACGCCGCGTGCTTTTTGACAAGATCGCCGTGCCGGCCGCCAATATCCGGCCCATGCCTGTGCAGTTGACGCCGCCCGAGGCGGCGGGGGCCGCCTACGAGGCCGAGGTGCGCGCTGCTTTGGGTCGGCCAGACGAAGCCGTGCCCCGCTTCGACCTGATCCTGCTCGGCATGGGACCGGACGGGCATACCGCCTCGCTGTTTCCGGGCAGCCCCGTCCTGGGCGAAACCAAACGGCTGGTAGCCGCCGCGCCGCCGCCGACCACGGCCAAACCGGCCGTGGCCCGCCTGACGTTTACCCTGCCGCTTTTAGACGCCGCCCGCCGGGTGGCCTTCCTGGTCGCAGCCAAGGGCAAGCAAGCGCCCCTGGCCAAGGCCCTGGCCGGCGTGCCGGACCCGGCCGTGCCGGCCTCGCTGGTGCGGCCTGAAAGCGGCGTCGATTGGTTCGTGGCCGAGGGATAGCGCCGCGTCCCTCAAAGAAGTCGAGGGTATTTCCAGAATAATTCGCGATGTTGATGCCTTGCCTACGAAAGGCCCCAGGCGCTTTTCGTGGCTCGACACAAGACCGCCACCCCGGGTCGCGCCCCCGGCCCGGGGTGGCTTCGACGACGGAGATGGTCCGGCCATGTTTTTCCATGGAGTTCATGACGCCATGAGAAAATATTTCCTCGACAACCTGCGCTGGATGAGCGTGCTCCTGGTCATCCCCTACCATGTTTTTCTGTGCTACAACACGTTTGGCTATGAATACTACGTCTACGCCACCCCCATGGAGGCGTTCTCGTTTTTCGATTTGCTGTGCGCGCCCTGGTTCATGCCCCTGCTGTTTTTCGTTTCCGGCATCAGTACGACCTATGCCCTGGAAAAAAGAACCAATCGCCAATACCTGACCGAGCGCCTGGAAAAACTCCTCATCCCCTTTTTATCAGGAGCCGTCCTGCTGACGCCGCTCATGGCCTACTATGCCAGAAAGCACTACGAAGGCTATGCCGGCAGTGTATTGGACAACTACATCTTGTTTTTCCGCCATTGGAGCACCGGGGCCAAGGGTGTTCCGCCCTATGAAGTGGGACAGATGTGGTTTCTGCTCTACCTGTTCGCCATATCCCTGGCGGCGCTGCCCATCCTGAAGCTGGCCCGGGAAGGCTGCGGCCGTCTGCGCCCGGAGCAGTGGCCGCTGTGGGGCGTGGTCTTGCTCTTCATCCCCCTGGGCTGGGCCTGGGACCTGACGCCCAGCCGGCCGCAAAGTCTGGCCGGCTGCTTTGCCTTGTTCCTGCTCGGCGGCCTGTTCTTCCACCATGACGCGCTCCAGGCAAAACTGGCCCGCCAGGCCTGGCGGCTCTTGTTCCCCTTCGCCGCGCTCCTGCTGGCCGGAGTCGGCCTGGCCGGCCGCCTGGGTCCGGGATGGTGGTCCCCGTACCTGCATGCCCTGATCATGTGGCTGGGAATATTGGCGTTGCTGGGCCTGGGCAGACGGTATTTCGACTGCACCAACCCGATGACGCGGTATCTGTCGGCCTCGTCCTTTGCCCTGTACATCTTCCATCAGGCCTGGCTGGTGATGATCGCCTACTATGCCATCGCGGCCATCGCCTCCCCCTGGCTCCAGGCCCCCGTGATCCTGGGCCTTTGCCTGGCCTGCAGCCTGGCCAGCTACGAAGCCTGCCGTCGCCTGGCGCTGACGCGCTTCCTGTTCGGCATCAAGCGGTGACGAGAGGGCGGTTCGTGTAAGAGAAGAATGCCTCCGGCGGCCGGG
>ALAO01000069.1 GCA_000307955.1 Solidesulfovibrio magneticus str. Maddingley MBC34
GGCGGCCGGGGGGATGATCCCCCCGGACCCCTGCAATGGGGGAAACAATGTTATGGGGCCAGGGGTGAGTTGTCTCAGGGCCGCAGGGAAACACAAGGGGGCCAAGCGGCTGTCGACCTCTTTTCCCGCAAACGGCGTGGGACTTCAACGCCGTCAGCCTGATCCGCCTGTGCTTATGACGCGCGTCAACAGTGTTTTGAAGTGCTTGCCGGGTTTATGACCGACACCTACCGCGCCCTTGCCGCAATACAATACCCAGGCCCAGGCCGGGTCGTAGCCGCTTGTGGTGGAAGACCAGAGGCCATCCACCCCCTGCATCCAGGGGAGCCCGTGCGGCACTGCGGGCCAAGCCCGTGAAACGTCCACCAGGCTCTCCAACTCCCATATCGTGGGCACGCGCCAGCCGTCCATGAGCGCGGCCGTGTCCAGGGCCTCTTGCCAGGAGACCTCCCCTTGTTCCGGGAGAACCCGGGGGAACCACACGAGCCCGGTCAGCAGATCGCGGACTGCGTCCCTGACAGCGGCGAACCGAGGCTCCGGCCAAGGCCGCCCCCGCAACGCCGCCAACTCGGCGGTTTCGGGCGGCAACCAGCTCATGCCGCGTACCGGCAGGACCATATGCGCGGCATCTCGTGGCCCCGGAAACATCCGCCCGCCCTCAAGATGAACGCGCCAGCCATGATCCGGCGCACTGGCCGAGGGGGTGGCTGTCCAATGCCAGTGTTGAAACAGTCCCCGGAAAGGATGGCCTGGCGGCAGGGCCGGTCGGGCATGGGCCGGACTTGTCAGGGCGAGAAATTCCCTGCGGCCAGGCAACCGCCAGTCCTTATGCCCCAGGTAACCCTCGCGGTTGCGCGCTGCAACCCAAGCCAGGGCCTCGTTCCAGTCCATGGGCCAGCCCGAGGCCGAAGCGTCCCTGGGCCAGACAAGTCCGGTCAGGCGGTCCCGCACCAGCAAGGGTTCCGACGCATCGAAACGGGGTTGCGGCCAGGGGCGGCCCGTGCGGTATTGCCCGTCCTGTCCGGTCCGGGCGCAGGAAATGGCCTGTCCCCAAGCGTCGAAACACGCCTCTTGGCCGGACCATGGGTAACAGACGCCCTTGTCGTCCATGTCAGGGCTGCTTGTCGGCTTGCCGGACGCGCCACAGGACAGCCGATGTTTGAGGATCGCACGCAGAAGCCGTCATAAGGGCATCTCCCGCAAGACTGGGCTGGGCACGGAATTAACCCGCCACCATGGCCGTTAGCGCCGCGTTGGCCTTTTCGTCAAACCAAAAGGCCGGAGCGCCATCGACGCCCCGGCCTTGCATAAGCCAATCCTATTTGCCGCGCGTGGTTTCGTCCGCGCCGCGTCCCAGTCTCAAGCCGGGCCAGAAAACCCCAAGCGCAAGACGGGCCAGCCGCCTAGACTTCGTCCTTGTCGGCCTTGTGTCCCACCAGCCACGTCTGCAGCTCGTCCATGTAGGTGTAGAAACACGGCGTGAGATACAGCGTCACCATCTGGGAAATGACCAGCCCGCCGGCCACCACCAGGCCCAAGGGCTGGCGGGCGTCGCCGCCGGCCCCCATGCCCAGCGCGATGGGGAAAATGCCGGCGATGGCCGCCACCGTCGTCATCATGATGGGCCGAAAGCGCACGACGCAGCCCTCGAACACGGCGTCAAAGGGCGACTTGCCCTCTTTCTCGGCCTCGATGGCGAAGTCGATGACCATGATCGAGTTCTTCTTGACGATGCCGATAAGCATGATGATGCCGATGAAGCCGTAGAGATCGAGCTGTCGGCCAAAGACCAGCAGCGTGATCAAACCGCCAAGGGCCGCCGACGGCAGGCCGGACAGAATGGTGATGGGATGGATGAAGCTCTCGTAGAGGATGCCGAGAATGATGTAGATGATCATGATGGCCAGGAACAATAAGAACGGCACGCTGGCCAGGGACTGCTTGAAGGCCGTGGCCTGGCCTTCGAAGATGTAGCTGATGTTGGTCGGCAGCTCCTGCTTGGACAGGGTCTCGATGGCCGTGACGGCCTCGCCGATGGAATAGTTGCCGGCGGTGTTGAACGAGATGGTGACCGAGGTGAGCTGGCCGGTGTGGTTGACGACCAGCGGCCCGGTGTCCTCGGTCATCTTGACCAGGCCGTTTAAGGGCACGAGCACCGGCGTGCCGTTGGAGTTGACCTGGCTGGTGCGCACGTAGAGCTTGTTCAAAAGGTCGGGGCGGCGCTGGTATTCGGGCTGCACCTCCACGATGACCTTGTAGGTGTCGGTGGAGCCGTAGAGGTTGGTGAGCTGCCTGGCGGCGTAGGCGGTCATGAGCGCCGTCTCGATGGACGAGGCCGTAACGCCAAGAGCCTGGGCCTTGTCGCGGTCGATGTCGATGCGCACCTGGGGACCGTCGATCTGCATGTCGGTGTTGACGTCGGTGATCTCTTTGAGCTTGCGCATGGACACGGCCATCTTGCGCGCCACGGGATAGAGCTCGCCGGGATCGGGCGAGAGCAGCGTGTACTGGTAGAGCGCCTTGGTCTGCTTGCCGCCGATCTGGATGGAGGGCGGATTGTACATGAAGACGAAGAGGTCGGGCACCGCGGCCATCTTCGGGCGCAGGTCGTCGATGATCTGCTGGGCGCTGCGCTTGCGGTGCTCCAAGGGGGCCAACAGCGGGAACATGGCCGCGTTGTTCATGGAGGTGTTGGGACCGCCCACGCCCACGACGCCGATGAACTTGAACACGTCCGGGTCGGACATGAACACGCGGCCGACCTTGAGCACCCGGTCCTTCATGGTTTCAAACGAGGCCGACTGCTCGGCCATGCCAAAGGCGTAGAAGATGCCGGAGTCCGTGGCCGGGATGAAGCCCGTGGGCACCACGGTGAACAGCCAGAAAGTCAGCCCCAGGATGGCCACCGACAGGATCATGACGAAAAAGCGGAAGCGCAAGGCGAAATGGAGCGATTTCTCGTAGCCGTGCTCGATCCATTTGAAGATCTTGCCGGACTCGGAAATCTTGCCCGACAAAAACCGGCTGCACATCATGGGCGTCAGCGACAGGGTGACGAAGCCCGACACGAGGATGCACAACGTGATGGTGATGGCCATTTCGTTGAGCACGCGCCCGAGGATGCCGGCCATGAACATGATGGGAATGAACACCACGGCCAGGGACAGGGTCATGGAGATGATGGTGAAGCCGATCTGGCGCGCCCCGTCCAGCGAGGCCTGCATGATCTTCTTGCCCATCTCGGTGTGGCGCACGATGTTCTCGATCATGACGATGGCGTCGTCCACGACGAAGCCGACGGCCAGGATAATGGCCATGGCCGAGAGGTTGTCGATGGAGAAATGGAAGAACACCATGAGCGAGAGCGTGCCGATAAGGGCCGTGGGCAGGGCCAGGCTGGCGATGATGGTGGCCGGGAGGTTATTGAGGAACAAGTAGACCACGATGACGACCAGGGAGATGGACAACAGCAGCGTGAACTGGACGTCGTCGATGGCTTCCTTGATGGACTTGGAGCGGTCGTAGAGGAATTCGAGCTTGACCGAGGGCGGCAGCGTGGCCTCGATGCCCGGAATCATGGCCCGGATGGCGTCCACCAGCTGGATGGTGTTGGTGCCGGCGGCGCGTTTGACGGCGATGACGATGCCTTGCTGCTGATCGAAAAAGGCGGCGTTCTTGTCGTTTATCGTGGAATCGATGGTGTGGCCCACGTCCTGGAGCCGCACCGGGCTGCCGTTGCGGTAGGCGATGATCTGGCGGTTGTAGGCCGTGGCGCTGGTCAGCTGGCCCTGGGCCTTGATGGTGAACAGGCGATCGATGCCGTAGAGGGAGCCGGTGGGCTGGAGCACGGTTTCGCTGTTGAACGCGCTGGCCACTTCATCGATGCCGATGGACAGGGCGGCCAGCTTGTCCGGGTTGACCTGGACCCGGGGCGAATAGGTCTGGTCGCCGTAGACGGCCACCTGGGCCACGCCGTTGATCATGGAGATGCGCTGAGCGATGTAGACCTTGGCGTAGTTGGTGACGCGGAACAGCGGCATGGTGTCGCTGGACACGCGGATATAGATGATGGGCATGTCGGCCGGGTTGACCTTCTGGAAGGTCGGCGGGCTCGGCATGTTGGTGGGCAGGCTGCCCTGGGCGGCGTTGATGTAGGTGAGCACGTCGGTGCCCGCGCCGTCGATGTTGCGCGACAGGTCGAACTGCAGCGTGATGGTGGTGGTGCCCAGGGAGTTGGACGAACTCATGGACTGCAGGCCGGAGATCGAGGTGAACTGGCGCTCCAGCGGCGTGGCCACGGCCGAGGCCATGGTTTCGGGGTCGGCCCCGGGCAGGGAGGCCGTCACCTGGATGGTGGGAAAGTCGATGCTCGGCATTTCGCTGATGGGCAGCGAAAAGTAGGAAACGACGCCGAAAAAGACCAGCGCGGCCATGAGCAGCGTGGTCGCCACCGGCCGCTTGATGAAAAGGTCGGTCATGCCTATTTCCCCTGCCCGTCCCCAGACGACGCTTCGGCCTTCTTCTCCCTGCCCGCCACGGCCGCCGGGGAGACAGGCCCGTCCTTGTAGACGGTCCCGTCAACGATCTTGATGGGCACGCCCGGGAACAGCTTGATCTGGCCCGAGGTGATGACCTTTTCCCCGACGGCCAAGCCCTTCTCGATGACGGTCTGGTCCACGATCTTGCGGCCGGCCGTCACCGGGCGGATCTCCACGGTGTTGTCGGGCTTGGCGATGAAAAGCGAACTGCCGGACTGGGTGGCGACCACGGCGCTGGACGGCACGAGCAGCGTGTCGGCGGTCTCGGTCAGGACCACCGAGGCGTCCACGAACTGGCCGGGCCACAGGGCGCGGTCGGTATTGGGGAACACCCCCTGCAGGGTGATGGTGCCGGTGGAGGTGTCCACGGTGTTGTTGATGACGTTGAGCACGCCCTTGGCGGCTATTTCCTGGCGGCCGGGATAGCGGGCGTCCACGACGAGCTGGCCCTTGGCGGCGTAGGTCCGGATGTCGGGCAGGTATTTTTCGGCCACGGAGAACTGGACGTTGATCGGCTCGATCTGATTGAGGGTGATGATGATGTCCTTGTTGGCCTCGATGAGGTTGCCGGTCTTGTACTGCTGCAGGCCGACCACGCCGGTGCAGGGCGCGTAGATGTAGCAGTAATCAAGATTGACCTTGGCGTTGACCACCGACGCCTCGTCCACCTTGACCTGTTCGTCGGCCTGTTGCCAGGCGGTGCGCTTTTGTTCGTAGTCTTCCTGGCTGACCACGGCCTGGGCCACGAGGTCCTTGAAGCGCAGCCAGTCGCGTTTGGCCTGCAGCGCCGTGGCCCTATCCCGGGCCAGGGTGCTCTTGGCCTCGTCCAGCTTGGCCTTGTAGGAGTCGGGATCGATGACCAGGAGCAACTGGCCTTCCTTGACCACGTCGCCTTCGGCGAAAAGCGTCTTTTGCAGCACGCCCGTGACCTGGGAACGCACGTTCACCGTGCGCACGGCATAGACGTGGCCGATGCCGTCCACGGCCAGAGGGGCGGTGGTGGCCTTGGCTTCGATGACCGTCACCTCGACCGGCGTCGGCTTGTCGGCCTGGGGCTTTTTCTTGTCGCATCCGGCCAGCAGCGCCGAGACGAAAAACGCCAGCAAAACAGCGGCACAGGCGCTGGTCCGGGCGGCCGGACGGAAAATCGTGACAGGCATGGATGCGGTCTCCTCTCGTTGGCGTCGCGACGCGACGCACCAAGCCGAACGGGCGAACGCTGCGCGACGCAGCGGGACAAATGCCATCTCTCTCCCGCACATGACCGAGAAAGTCAAGGGATTAACCAGAGTTGTAACGGACCGACGTCGTATCGACCCAAACACCGCTTATCGGATGGCCTGCTTGCCCAGATACGGTCCGTAGAGCTTGGCCCGATAGGCGGTGTCCGCCAGCCGGCGCAACAGGGCCACGTTGACGGATTTCCGCAGCGCCGAGCCGCGCGGGAAGGCGAAGCCGTAGAGCTGCGGATCAAAAAAACCGGGCAGGATGCGGATGTCGCCGGTGAAACGGTGATGCTGGTAATAGTGCAGGATGGGCTGGTCATGGACAAAAGCGTCGAGTTCCCCGCCGACCAGCGCCTTGAAGCCGTCCTCCACAGTGGCGAAGGCCCGCACGCCGATGTGACCGTCCAGCAGTTCTTCCTCGGCGGCGCTGTCGGCAAGGACGCCGGTGCGCACCTTGTGCAGGTCATCGGGTCCGTGGACACGGCCGGCCAGGGTATCGACGGTCAGCGAGGAGGTGATGCCGGCGGTGAAGGTGGCTAAAAGCGCCACCGAGGCGAACATCCAGACCATGGCCAGCAGACGCCCCAAAAAGGTCTTGGGCGTGGCGTCGCCGTAGCCCACCGAGGTCATGGTCACGGCCGACCACCACATGCCGTCGCCGATGCCCTTGCCGCCCGGGCGGAAGTGATCGGGATTGCGACGCCGCTCAAGCAGCCAGATGCCCAGGCCCACACTCAAAAGCAACAGCAGCAGCGAACCGACGTAGAGCAGCAGACGCGAGGAAAAAATGACGTCGGCAAGCTTTTCGAGCCTGCTTTCCTTGGCCATGGGCACGGCGATGCCAAGGCCCGAATAGTAAAACGGTTGGGAGAAATCCATGACCGCCTCCCGCTCGGGGGTCAGGGACAGGGCCGAGACGCCCACGTCCGCCTGGCCCTGGACAACGGCGGTCAGCAGTTCCTCCAGCCCGTATTCCTGGACTTCGTAGCGGATGCCCAGATCCTCGGCCAGGTCTTCCCACAAGTCGATGGCGACGCCGATGTAGTGGCCGCTGGGGTCCTTTTCCACGAAGGGCGGCGCGACCACCACGCCAATCTTCAGAGTCTTGCCCGCCAGGGAAGGGTCCAGGGGCTGGAGCTGGGCGCTTCCCAGCCCCGGCCAGCAGAAAACGGCCGCGACGAAAACCAGGGCCAGGACCGTCCGCCTCATTCCTCGCCCCCGATCACCGGCGTCGGGGCCGGCCAGCGTCGCCGTATATGGACCCGGCGCAGCAGACGCACCTTGCCAAACACCTTGCCGCGCTTTTGCCGCAGTTCCTCGCGCTGGGCCTCAAGCTGCATGGCCTCGGTGCCCTTGGGCTTGTACTTCACCTTCACCCCCTGGAACGGCACGAGAATCTTGTTGTCCTGAAAGACCTGGTCGATGGTGGCGGCCAGCTCGGACTGCACGTCGAACTTCTTGATGAAGTTGTCGATCCACACTTGCAGGTCGAACTCCAGCCCCAGCCGGCCAAAGGTGCGCAGCAGCACTTCCGGCGGCGGATTCTTGAGCACTTCCTTGTGCTCCTTGGCGATGCCGAGCAGGAGCTTGCGGACCTTCTTGATCTTGGAACCCGGGGCCACGGTGACCGGAATGGTCAGGCGCAACGTGGTGCCCTGATAGGAAAGGTTGACGATCTCGCCGCGCAGGAAACTCGAGTTGGGAATGATGACCGTGGTGTTGTCCAGTGTGCGCACGATGGTGTTTCGCACCGACAGGTCCACCACCTCGCCGAGGTTCTTGCCCTGCTGGATGATGTCGCCCTTTTTCACCGTGCCGCCGAACATGATGATGAGTCCGCTAATAAAATTATTGACGATGTCCTTGAGGCCAAAGCCGATGCCCACGGACAGGCCGCTGGCGATCCAGGTCAGCGCCCCCAGGGGCACGGCGAACAGGTGCAGGGAAAAGAGGATGAAAAGCGTCCAGGTGATGTAGGAAAAGGCCGCGCCCACGGTATGGGCCAGCCCCGGGTCCATGGGCTTGCCCCGGAAATTGATGAAGGCCAGGGACTCCTGGAACCAGGCCTGGACGAGGCGCAGCAGGAAGAAGCTGATGACCAGCCCCGAAACGGCGTCCAGGGAAACCGTGGCCTTGCCCACGGAAAAGGTCATGGCGAAAACGTATTCCATGAGTCCTGGGCCGCCCATGAAGATCAGCACCCAGGCGATGAAAAGCGCCGCCAGCAGCGTGACGGCGAGGGGCTGGGCCAGATGGGCGATGGAACGAGTCCGGCCGGCGGCCAGGCCCTCGAGCCAGCGCTGGATCGCCCCCGAAACATAGACCGCCAGATAGAGCATGAAAACGGCCTGCACCAGCATGCTGGCCTGGGGGCCGAAGCCGGCCAGGGCCGCCGCGCCCGAGGCCAACAGCAGCCACACCACGGGACAGCGCCAACCCAGGCTCCGCGCCAACCGCCAGGCCCCGACTCCCGCCACCGCCGGCCACACGGCGCAGGCCGCCGAGGCCGGCATATTGAAGACGTCCAAAACGACTCCGGCCAAAAAACAGCCGTACAACACCGCCAGCACGTCGCCGCCGCCGGACAGGCGGTACAGGCCGTAGGCCAGCAGGACGACCCAGACCAGGGAGGTGAACTGGTTGCCGATGTAAAGCAGTGAATGGCGGGCCAAAAACAATCCCAGGCCCACGGCCAGGCAGGTCAGACCGGCCCGGCGCGACGGCCAGGTCTCCGGGCGGCGCAAGGCCAGAAACCGCACGCCCCAAAAGGCCAGGACGGCATAGACCGTGCTCAGGAGGCAAAACATCCCCCAGGGCGTAAAACGCAAAATCGGAATCCAGAAACGCGGCGAAGCATCGGCCCATTCGACGACATCGTCAACAAATCCCAGCAGGTTGGCCAGATGCAGCAGGGAACCGGCGGATTGGAGATAGGTCTGCCCGAAAACGGCGATGAACCGGTTGGTTTCATCGGTGCGGGCCGTGGCGATATCGGCGGTCAGGGCGTCGGCCTGGGACAGGGCGGCGTCGACGTCCTGCTTGACCGCGTCCACGGCGTGCTTGAGTTCCTTGAATTCCCGGCCCGGTCCGGCCAGCTCCTCATTAATCAGATCGGCGTATTCCCGGCTGGCGTTTTGGGTCCTTATCTGACGCAGGGTGGCGTATTCCTGTTTGGTGCGGGCCAGGGTGTCGCGGATATCGTCCAGGGGGCCGCGAGCGTCGGCCACGGCCCTGTCGAGTTCCGCCAGTTCCATGAGCAGGGTGCGCGAGGCCCAGGGGGTGTCGCCGGCCACGCCGCGCAACAGCAGCAGCTGGTCCAGCCGGCTGCTGACCTTGGACAGTTTGGCTCCCAGATCATTTTTGATGCCAGGCAGATCCCGGTGCATCCGGTCGAGTTCCTGACGTTTGAGCACGACGTTTTGCAACAATCCGTCGGCGATGGATCGCCAGAGTTGTTCTTCATCCGTTGTCGAGGCCCAGGCGGCCTGACACAGGAGCGTCGCCAGCACCATGCCGACGACGCTGATCGCCACCTTGATTCTTGCGCTTTTCCAGACCCCACGCCCCATGGCACGCTCCTCGTTTCGTATCGGATTTCCCGCATAGGGAGTATCGTGCCTAGCCGGTCGAACGCAAGCCTGGACCGGCACGGGCTGCCGGCCCGGGCTTGCGCTGCCAGGACCGGGCCGGTATGAAGCGGGCTGCCAAGGGGAGAGGAAACCATGAAACGACTTGTTTTCGGCGTGATTATGATTCTGGCCCTGGCCGGCGGCGTGGCCGGCTACCTGTTCCTGGTCGACAAGGCAAAGCCGGAGATCACGCTTTCGCCCAACGCCGAAGTGGCCGCGCCCAAGCGCGAGTTCACCCTGACGCTTCGCGACGCTGGCTCGGGACTCAAAAGCGCCAAGGTGGTGGTGCGCCAGGAGGACAAGCAGATCACCCTGCTCGACGCCGCCTACGCCACGCCCGTGCGCGAGGCCGTGGAAAAATTCACCCTGGAGCCGGCCGGCCTTCGCGACGGCCCCTTCACCATGACCATCACCGCCTCCGACCGCTCCATCGCCAATTTCGGCGCGGGCAACGTGGCCACCGTCGACCGCCAGTTCACCCTGGACACCATCCCGCCCCGGGTGGACGTGACGAGCCTGGCCCACAACGTGCGCCAGGGCGGCGTCGGAGCCGTGTCCTTTGGCGTCAGCGAACCGGTGGAAAGCGCCGGGGTAGTGGTCGGCGACGACTTCTACCCGGCCTACAAGCTCGACAACGGCAAGTACTTTTGCCTCTATGTCTTCCCGTTCAACATGGACCCGAAGAATTTCGTGCCCAAGGTCAAGGTCACGGACCGGGCCGGCAACGTGGGCGTCGGGGCGTTTCGCTACCAGGCCATCCCGCGCAAGTTCCGCGACGACAAGATCAACATCTCCGACGCCTTTCTGGAGTCGAAGATGCCCCAGTACTACAACATCATCCCCGACACCCGGGACAACCTGCAGATCTACCTCAAGGTCAACAACGACATCCGCAAGCAAAACGCGGTCTTCCTCAAAGAACTGGCCCAGAAAAGCGCCCCGAACATGCTGTGGGACAAAAAGGCCTTTTTGCGCCTGCCCAACGCCGCCCCCCGGGCCGGCTTCGGCGACCACCGCACCTACTTCTACCAGAGCAAGGAAATCGACCAGCAGACCCACATGGGCGTGGACCTGGCCTCGCTTGAGGGCGCGTCCGTGCCGGCGGCCAACAGCGGCAAGGTGGTCTTCACCGGGTTTCTGGGCATCTACGGCGAGACCGTCATCATCGACCACGGCCAGGGCCTGCAAACGCTCTACGCCCACCTGCGCCAGATCGACGTCAAGGTTGGCCAGGACGTGAAAAAGGGCGACATCCTCGGCAAGACCGGCGTCACCGGCCTGGCCGTCGGCGACCATCTGCACTTCGGCGTGCTGGTCGACGGCCGCGAGTCCTCGCCCATCGAATGGTGGGACCAGCACTGGATCGACGACAATATCCTGAGCAAGTTGTAAAGCTGCCCGTGCAGCCGGTGCTCAAGGCCGTCCGGACGTCTGTCCGGGCGGCCTTTTTTATCGGTTCGGGACAGTTGGCGTCGTCCCTGGCCCGGGCAAGGCGGCGCGCTTTTGCCGCGCGGCCAACAGCGCTCCCGACCCGGCTTGCGGCCAGGCAGGAGACACCCGCCCCAGGTCGCAACCCAGGCCTGCCGGGGCACGCCAGCACGAAAAAAGCGGCCTCCGACATTGTCGGAGGCCGCTTGCTTGCGTTGTTTGCCGCTTGCGGCGACGGCCTATCCGGCTACCAGCTCTTCTCGCGCTGGTGGGCCAAAGCGGCGGCCTGCTCATCGTAGTTCTCGAAGCCGGCCTGGCGCAGGGCGTCGAACACCGTGCCCGGCCAGTCCCAGGTGGCGTAGAGCACCGGCTTGTGGAACAGCTTGCGGAAGGTTTCCATCTCCTGGCGGTAGAAGGCGGCCTTGGGGCTTTCCAAGTTCTCGCGCAGCTGCTCGCCAAGACGGGTCAGCTCGCCGTCGTACCAATCCTTGATGTCGGCGCCGGTGTCGTACTTCTTGGCGATGTGCTCGTACTTGTTTTCCTGGAGCACGGTCTTCAGCCGCGCCAGATGCTGCTCGCCCAGCCACGCGCCCAGGCCCGAGGCCGGGATGTTCTCGTCCTCGACATGGGCCATGTCGAACTTGGTCTGGTAGTAGGTGTCGGGCACAACCGAGGCGCATACGATGCCGGCGATGGCGACCAGGCCCCGCAGGATCACGCTGTTGGACACGCCCTGGCCGCAGAAACCCACCTTCTTGCCGTATTTCTGCCCGGCGAAGATGGTGACCAGAAGCGCCCAGACCACGGCCGGGTCCTCTTCGTCGTAGATGTGGCGCAGGGCCGGATTGTCGCGGTCGGTGCCGAGCACCATCTGCGTCATGTCGTTGGAGCCGATGGAGAAGCCGTCGAACTCCTGAATGAACTGCTTGGCCAGGATGGCGTTGCTCGGAATCTCGGACATGATGAACATCTTGAGCCCCTCGTCGCCGGAGTGCAGCTTGTGCACCCGTTCGAGGTAGCGCTTCATGGAGACGGCTTCTTCCACGGTGCGCACAAAGGGCAGCATGATGTTCAGGTTCTTGCCGCCGTAGATGCCGCGCGCCAGCTTGAACGACTCGATTTCCCAGTCGTGGATGTTGCGCGACACGCCCCGGAAGCCGAGCATGGGGTTGTCCTCCAGGGCCTCGAAGAGGTTGCCGCCAAGGAGGTTTCTGTACTCGTTGGATTTGAAATCCGTGGTGCGGTAGAGGATGGGCTTGCCGTGGAAGGCCATGGCGAAAAGCCCCAGGCCCTGGGACAAGGTCTGGACGTAAAGCTCCTTGCCGCTGCGGAACCCGCGCGAGGTGAGCTGCTTGCGGATCTTGCCCAAAAGCGCGGTGAGGTCGTCGCTCTGGGACTTGATGCCGACCTGCCTGGCCACTTCCTGGCGCATGGCCGCGATCTTGGCCAGCACGTCCTTGACCAGGGGTTCGTCGGCCACGACGGCCATGCGCTCCTCGATCTGGGCCTTGATCTCGTAGCGGCGCTTGACCTCGTCGGGCTCCACGGCCTTGCTCTGGAGCTCGTCCCAGTAGCCGAGGATGATGGCCACGTGGGTGAAGAGATCGTCCGAGGTCTTAAGCATATCCAGACGGCGGGTGGTCGCTTCGAGATAATGGTCGAGCTTTTTCTCGAGGTCGCGGATGCGGCGGTGCACGGCCATGACTTCGTCAGTGCCGCGCGCGCCGGAGTGGTCGGCCAGATTGTCGAGGTCGGCGGTCAGGCCGGTGATGAGGCCGACGTAGCCGCGCAGCTTGATCTGGACGTTGATGTAGCCGGCGGCCATCTGCTCGCGCACGACCTTGGCCAGCTTGGCGTCGAGTTCCTTGACCTTGGTTTCAATGAGGCTCGGCAGGGTGCCGTTGTCGTAGGCTTCCAGGGCCTGGGGGTGGACGCCGATGTTGCCGAGCATGAATTCGGCGCGCAGCAGGCCCACCTCGAAATCGGGGACGTTGCGCAGACGCGACAGGAACAGCGCCTGGCCCACGTCGGCCAGGATCAGGCCGACCTTGGTCTTGGTGGTCGGCAGCTTGGACAGGTCCATCTCGCCGCCCACTTCCTGGAGCGGCAAAAGCCCCCGGTAGACGCGACCGCGCGAGCCGTCCACGGTGACGTACTGGCCGTCCAGGGAGCGCAGGGTCTCGGCCCGCTGGATGCCGATGATGGCCGGGATGCCGAGTTCGCGGGAGGTGATGGCGGCGTGGCTGGTGTCGCCGCCGGCGTCGGCCAGGATGGCCGAGGCTACGCGCATGCCCGGAACCATGTCCGGGTCGGTGCGTTCGGCGGCCAGGACGTCGCCCTTCTGGATCTTGTTGAGCTCCAGGGCGGAGCGCAAAAAGCGCACCATGCCCTGGCCGGCCCCGCGCGAGGCGCCGTTGCCCTCAAGGATCACCTCGGCCGAGGCGGCGGCCCGTTTCTCGACCTCCATGCGGCGCATGAAGATGGTGTCGGGATGCAGCTCCAGCTCGTCGTTCCAACGGGTCTCGGGCCGGGCCTGGACGAACCACAAGCGGTCGGACTCGTCGATGCAGAATTCCGTGTCCATGATGCAGCCGCCGTAAGCGGCGGAGATGGCGCGAACGCCCCGGGCCACTTCCTCGGCCTGGGCCAGGGACAGGGCCCAGCGGTAGGCGATCTCGTCGGGCACCTTGACGAGCTTGGTGCCGCCCTCCTCGTCGTCATAGACGATCTTCTTGTCCTTGTAGCCCATGTTGCGGATGACGACCTCGGGGCCTTCGTCGCGCTGGAAGACGAAGAGCTTGTCCGGGGTCACCATGCCGCCGACCACGGCTTCGCCGAGGCCGTAGCTGGCGTCGATGGAGACAAGGTCGTTGCGGGCGGTACCGCGGCAGCCGGTGGCGGTGTCGGCGGCAAAGGCCGTGCCGGAGATCACGGGGTTGATCATGCGCATGATGCACACGGACAGCGACGTGTTCTCGATGGCCCATTCCTGCTTGGCCACTTCGGCGATGGAGTCGTCGCCGGTACGCTCGGCCAGGGCCACGGCGTCAAGAATGGCTTCGCGGCGGTAGGTCATGGAGCGCAGGTTGTAGGCCGAGGCGCAGTCCCACTGGTAGGCGCGCACGCACTGGGCCGCGCCGACGATGTTGAGGTAGGTGTCCTGCAGGCCGGCGAAAGCTTTCTTGCGGCTGTCCTCGCCGGCGGCCGAGGAGCGCACGGCCACGGGCACGTCTTCCAGGCCCGCCTCGCGGCAAATGTCGTTATAGGCGCTGGCCACGGCCTCGCGCACGCCGGCCGGCATGTCCACGGACAAGATGGCGGCCTGGACGAGGACGGAACGCTTGCGCAACTGGTCGATGCCTTCGGGGGAGGTGGCGAAGCCCTCGACCACGTTGTTAATAAACGTGCGCAGCTTGATGGAGGAACCCGGCGCGTCGGCGGTCTTCAGGCGGACCTCCTCGGCCAGGTTGCGCACGAGATTTTTCATATATTCCGGATCGCTGTTGACTTCTTCGTCATTCCAGTCGACCCGGCGGTAGCCGTCGTTGACCACTTCGCGGATCAGGGCGGCGTTGACCTTGGTTTCGTCAAGGACCCGGTGGAAGGCCACGGAGGACACGGCCCGAAACTGCGGGGCGCGGATGCCCTGGATCTGGCTGATGAGGGCGGTGTTATAGTTTTTCCCGCCGACCAGGATCTCGGCTTCCTCGCCGATGCCGACGATGTCGGCTCCGGTGAGAATCAGCGTGGCGGCGGTATCAAGAGCCGCGCCGGTCTCTTTGGCGGACGGGCTTTCGTCCTGGCGCGGTTTGTCATTGGACTGGTTCTTGGCCATGCTCCCCTCCTTATCTCTCCAGACTCGATGGGCCGGCGTCTTACCGCCGGCCCCACTATGACACGTTCGCGGCAAAAGTTACATTACATCTGCTGGCCGCAATTCGGACAGAATTTGAAGCCGTCGTCGCCCACGGGCTGGCGGCACCCTGGGCAATCCTTGGAAACCGGGGCCAGTTCGACCAGGAGCTCCCCTTCCTTGACCGGCACCATTTTGCGGTCATTGGCGTAATCAGCGTTTTTGAGCACTCGTTTGACCGTGGCGTCAAGGGGAGCGGCCACGGTTTTTTCCTGCTTCATGACGGAGATGTTGAACAATTCCTCGCCGGTCTTGATGTAGTCGTTGGGCGAGACGTGCATGACCCACAGGTCGCCGGAGACCGGCGCGCCCACGTGGTAGGGGTTGTTGGGGTCGGCCATCTCGACTTTGCTGGCCGGCCCGTTCTGGGCGGCGGCCACCTGGACCTGATAACTCAGGATTTCCGAATCCAGGACATAGCGGACGGTGGCCATGCCGCTGTTGTCCGGACGCGAGATGTCGAGCAGGGACAGGTGGTGGGGCTTGCCCTGGCTGTCGGCGAAGGTCAGTTCCTCGCCGGACTCCAGGCCCTCGAACCACACGTCCAGGGGAAGGTTGTTGGGATCACCGAATTTCTTGCGAAATTCCATGGTCTTGAGCGCGTCGCCGGGGTGGTTCAAGTAGAGCACGAACTCTTCGTTGGACGGCTCGCGGCCCAGCTGCTTGGTCAGGGCGGCCATCTCGGCTTCCATGTCCACCTCGCCCAGGGCGTCCAGGGGCGACTCCTCGGTGCGCGAGGCGATGGCTTCCTTCCACTCCGTGCCAAAGGCGCTCTCGTAGACCCAGTCGGGCGGGAACCCGAGCGGCATCTTGCCGAACTTGCCCAAAAGCAGGTTGCGGAAGGCGTCGTTGCAGTTGGCGTACAGGAGCAGCCGGTCGGTCTTGGCCGCCGGGGTCAGGCACTCATCGCAGTTCTCGGACACGGCCTCAAGCACTTCGAGCATGTCCTTGACCGCCCGCTCGCCGCCGACCTTGTAGGCGCTGGTGACGGCCAAAAACGCGGTGTTCCAGGTGATCTGGGACCCCGGGGTGACGTCGTGGTAGCGCACGATCTTGCGGGTGCCGGCCAGGAACTTGAGCATGTAGGGCAGCAGGTGGATGTAGCCCTGCTTCATGGCCCCTTCCTGGGAGGAGCTGGTGGCCCCGCCGGGCATGGCGTGCTCGACCACGTCGTAGTCGATGCCCTGGAAGTACGGCGCGGTGTAACGGTCGTAGTAGGGCATGACCTGCTTGAGCACGAAGTTGGCGGCCCGGATCATGTCCTTGTTGCCCTTGGTCAGGGCCACGGGCACGCCCAGGTCTTCCTCGATGTAGGCGGCCGTGGAAAGCACCTCGCCCTGGCCGTACCAGCGCACGGAAGCGCCGATGGCGGTGTCGACGATGTGGCAGCCGGCTTCGGCGGCGGCGCCCACGGCCGGGACAAAAAGCCCGTCCGTGTAGTGGCGGTGGTAGTCGACGACCAGATCGGGGTAGGCCTTGCGGATGGCGGCGATGAGCTCGCGAACGAAACGCGGCGGACACATGCCGGCCATGTCCTTGAGGCACAAGATGATGCTCTTGGCCGCTTTGGCCTTGGTCATGCCGCCGGCCTTGGCGGTCTGCTCAAGGATGGCCTCCAGCACGCCGAGGTAATGGGGCACGTCGAAGCCCCGGGCGTAGGACAGGGAGATGGCCGGCTCGAAGATGATGCCCGGCCGGGACAGGGCGACCTCGGCAAAGGGATACATGTTGTCGATGTGATTGAGGAAATCAAAGCAGCGGATGATGTCGTAGTGCTCGCAGATCATCTCGCCCGTCAGCCGCATGAGGTTGCGCGGCTGGGGCTTGTAGCCCAGCACGTTGGTGGAACGGATGAGCAGCTGCTTCATGGTCTTGGGCGCGAACTCGTTCCACTTGGCCGCCTCGGAGAAGGGGTAGGTCATGTTGGCCATCATGGCCACGTGGAAGTGCGCGCCGCCGCCGTTTTCCAAGGAGAAGAAGCCGCAGTTGTCGAGATACGGCCCGACCAGCTCGTCCTCGGCCAGCCGGAAGCGGTTGCCGCTGTTGGACTGGGTGATGTCGCGGGTGGTGGTGTCGACGAAATGGACCTTGCCGGAGTCGCGCACCATGTCCAGGACGGCCTGGCGGTCGCCGCGCGGATAGGGGCTTTCCGGCGAGCGCAGATCGGCCTCGGGCATGTGGGGCGTGAACCGGCCCAGGCGGTAGTCCTCGCGGCCCCGGTACTTGCCCAGCTGGACGTGGGGGTTGTAGCCCCGGGCCGAGATCTCGGCCACCAGCCAGGCCAGGCGCATGGCCTCGGACTCCTCGTCCTGGTAGTTGAGCAGATAGGGGTTCTGGGTGATGAACTTGGTGTCGAAATCCCCTTTCATGAACTCCGCATGGCGCAAAATCTGGCGGTGGAACGGGATCGTGGTCTTGAGCCCGCCGATGATGTACTCGCGCAACGCCCGTTCCATGACGGCCACGACCTTGGGCCAGTTGCGGCCGTAGGAGATCAAAAGCGCCCCAGCCGAGTCGTACTGGGTGGGGAATTCGTAGCCGGCCGTCAGGCAGGAATCCAGCCGGATGCCCTGGCCGCCCGGGGACAGGTAGCGGGTGACCGAGCCGGCGTTGGGGGCGAAGTTCTGCTTGGGGTCCTCGCAGTTGATGCGCAGCTGCATGGCGTGGAGGAACGGACGGGTGTCCACGCAGTTAAACCGCAGCTTGCCGCCAAAGGCGATGTTGATCTGCTCCTCGACCAAATCCACGCCGTAGCGGCATTCGGTGATGCCGTGCTCGACCTGCAGGCGGGTGTTGACCTCGATGAGGTACGGCTCGCCGTCGGCGTCGACCAAGAATTCGACCGTGGCCAGCGAATAATAGCCGGTCTCGCGCACCAGGCGTTCGCCGTAGTCTTTCAGGCGCTGGCGCAGCTCGTCGGTCATGCCGCGCCAGGGCGACGGGGTGATTTCCACGAGTTTTTGGTGATTGCGCTGCACCGAGCAGTCGCGTTCGTCAAAGGCGAACACGTTGCCGAAGCGGTCGCCGGCCACCTGGATTTCGATGTGGCGCACGCTGGTGAGGAGCTTTTCGACGAAAAGGCGCGGGTTGCCAAACGAAGCCTGGGCCATGGCCGAGGCCTTGGAAAAGGCGGATTCGAGCTGGGCCTCGGAATAAATTTCGTAGATGCCCCGGCCGCCGCCGCCGCCCTCGGCCTTGAGCATGATGGGGAAGCCGATCTTCTGGGCGATTTCCCGGGCCTCGGGGATGGTGACCGAGCCTTCGGAGCCGGGCACGACCGGGATGCCGAGGCTCATGGCCAGGCGGCGCACCTCGACCTTGTTGCCCAGGCTTTTCATGGCGTCGGCCGAGGAGCCGATGAAAATGATGCCGGCCTCGGCGCATTTGCGGGGAAATTCACAGTCTTCGGAAGCAAATCCCCAGCCCGGATGGATGGCGACCACGCCCCGGGCCTTGGCTTTCTTGATGATGCCGTCGATGTCGAGATAGGCCCGGGGATCGGGGCCTAGGGTGATGAGTTCATGAGCGCCGGCGGTGGCCGGGGAGGTCATGTCCACATCGGTTACGGTGAGCACGGGAATGGCGCGCAGGCGTTCGCGAATGGAACGCAGCACCCGGCGGGCGGAAATGCCCCGGTTGGCGACAAGAATCTTCTTTCCTTCAACCTCGGAAAGCACTTCCTGAAACGTCTTGGCGATCATGCTGTCCTCTGACCCCTGAGGGCGACCTGTCCATTCTCTTTTAGAGTGACGATCCGGCGGGGGCCGGCATCAAAGGAGGGATATGCTCCCGCAATGAAGCGTCAAATCCTGCCCTGGCCCGGACTCGCCACGCAGCAGCCGAAGTCCCCCGTCCTCGGCCAACCCGACGATCCGTGCCCGAAAGCCGTCCGATCCGCTCTCGCGCACAAAGACTTCCCGGCCAAGCCAAGCCAGACGACGCTCGACAAAACGGGACAATGCACACGAGTCCGATAGCGCAACGCACTGGAGGTAGCAGGTTTGCCCGGACTGCACAAGTTTGCCCCACAGCGTAACCGCGCCCGGCACTTCGCCAAAGTCCGTCAAGGCGGCGGCCGGGGCGGCGTGATCCCGACGAAGCGACGCCGCATCCGGGGCCACGGCGCAGTTTATGCCGACGCCGGCCACAATACGGCCATGTCGTTCTTCAAGGAGGATTCCCGCGACCTTGCGGCCCTCAATCAGAAGATCGTTGGGCCATTTGACCTTGGCGGCGAATCCCCGGCCGTAGAGCCCATCGGCCAGGCAGGCCCCGACCACCACCGGGGCCATGGCGGCCAGAGCCCCCTCCCCGACCGGCCAGGACAGGGCGGCGTAAATATTGCCCGGCGGCGAAATCCACTCCCGGCGCATCTGGCCCCGGCCGCTGGTCTGGGACACGGCCAGCACGGAAGCGAAAGGCGGCAGCAGGCCGGCGGCGGCAAAGGCCCAGGCCGCGTCCAGGCTCGTGGCGCACGGCCCGACGACGAGGATGGCCGGAGCGCCGGCCAGGGCCGGGCCTTGGCCGTGCAGCCATCGCCCGGCGGCCGGCCCGTGTTCGGCCCCGAGTTCGACCGGCCGCCACGGCCCGAGCCGGGCCATGTCAACGGCCCACAAGGGATGGCAGGCGGCCAGGACCTCAGGGGAAACCGGCCCGGCCAGGCCCTCCCCGCCCGATTCCCACAGCCACACGCCGCCGTTTTCGAAGGGGTTTTGCGACAAGGGGCGGCTAGCCCCTGGATTTTTGACGGCATTTGGGACAATGTCCGCGCCGGAGTCATGCATGAAACGGTATCTCGTAGGCGGCGCGGTCCGCGACATATTGCTCGGCCGGCCGGTTGTGGATCAGGATTATCTCATCGTCGACGCCACGCCCGAAGCGTTCGTGCGACGGTATCGAAGGGCCCGGCAAGTCGGCAAGACCTTTCCGGTTTTCATGCTGGGCAGCGCCCAGTACGCCTGGCCGCGCGGCGACAGCGTGGCCGAGGATCTGCTGGCCCGGGACCTCACGATCAACGCCATGGCCATGGGCGATTCCCGGGAAATCGCCGGGCGGCTGCATTTCCATCCCTTGGCCCTGTCCGACCTGCGTGACCGGTGGCTGCGCCCGTGCGGCGAAATGTCCATGTTCGACGATCCGCTGCGGGTCTATCGGGCGGCCCGGTTCGCCGCCTCGCTGCCGGATTTTTCGCCGCATCCCGAGCTTGTGGCCCAGATGCGGGCCGTGGCCGCCTGCGGCGTGCTCGGCGACATCTTTGCCGAGCGGGTGGCCCAGGAAGTGCGCAAGGCCCTGGGCACGACCAAGCCGTCACGGTTTTTCCAGCTCCTGGCCGACACCGGCTGCCTGCTGCCCTGGCTACCCGAACTCGAAGCCGCCCGCCACGTGCCGGCCGGTCCGCCCGAACACCACGACGGCAGCGTGTTTGACCACATGCTCGACATGGTCGACATCCTGGCCGGCGACGCCCTGGCCGGCTGGATGGCCGTGTGCCATGACCTGGGCAAGATCATTACGCCCGAGTGCGAATGGCCCCGCCACCACGGCCACGACGACCGGGGCGAACAGGTGGCCGGGGAACTCGGCCGTCGGCTCAAGCTGCCCAACCGGGTGCGCGAGGCCGGCGAGGCCGCGGCCAAGCTGCACATGAAGGCGGCCCGCTACCCGGAACTGCGGGCCGGCACCCGGGTGGACATGCTCACCTGGCTGCACAAGCACGACATGGTGGAGCCGCTGTTCGAGGTGGTTCGGGCCGACAGCGGGGTCAGCGCCCTGCCGCAGGCCAAACGCGACCTCAAGGTGATGCTCTCGGTGCATCTGCCCGGCAAGCAGCGCCAGCGCGGGCCGATCTCGGGCGAGCGGCTGCGCAATCTGCGCTGCCAGAAGCTGGCCGAGCACGACAAGGCCCAGGGCCGCGCCCCCGAAGGCGTGGAAGGCGAACAAGGGCAGGCCCAGGGCTAGGCTTGGGCCGCCACGGCCCGCCCGACAAGCCGTCCGAGGCGGCGGCAAGGAGCATTCCATGGCTCTCGACCTGACCAGCCTGACCAAGGCCATAGACGCCCTGGACCGATCGCTGGCCGCCACGGCCGAGGGTCTGTCATCCATCCCCCCGGACCTGCGCGACACGGTGCGGGCCGGCATCATCCAGCATTTCGAAGTGGCCTATGAACTGTGCTGGAAATTTCTCCAACGCTGGCTGCGGGAAAACGCCTCCCCGACCGATGCCGACTTTCCGCGCACCCGCAAGGATCTTTTCCGCCAGGCGGCCCGGGCCGGCCTTCTGGATGACCCCACGCCCTGGTTCGGCTTTGGCGACGCCCGCAACCTGACCTCCCACACCTACGACGGGGAAACCGCCCTGGACGTCTGCGAGGCGGCCCGACGCTTCCTGCCCCAGGCCAAGGAGCTGCTCGTACGGCTGGTCGACCGCAATGATTGACCTTGCCCCGGACCAGCTCGCGACCGTTCGGGCCATCCTGGCCGCCCACCTGCCCGAGGCCATGGTTTTCGCCTTTGGTTCGCGGGCGCGCGGCACGGCCCGACCCCACTCCGACCTCGATCTGGCTGTGGCGGCCGACGCGCCCCTGCCCCTGGACCGGCTTGAAGCCTTGCGCGACGCCTTTGCCGCCTCTGAGCTGCCCATGCAGGTCGATGTGGTGGATTATTGGGCCGTCTCGGCCGCGTTTCGGCGGATCATCGACGCCGACAAAGCCCCCATCGCGCGATAGCCTGAACAGGCCGGCGGGAGCATCCCTCGGCCGCCCTCCCCGTCGCTTGAAAAGACCCGCAACGCATCGAGGCTATAAAAAAACGCCGGGACGGCGACCGTCCCGGCGTTTCAATGTTATCTTCAGGCGAAGCTTGGCCGCATCACAGCCCGCGTTGCCGGCCGACGCATCCCCCCACAACCTTTTCCCCATTCGGGGGGTCTGGGGGC
>ALAO01000070.1 GCA_000307955.1 Solidesulfovibrio magneticus str. Maddingley MBC34
CCGCCGGAGGCACTCTTCCTCTTCACCCTTACCCTTTCAGCGCTTTCGTCAGCTTGGCCTTGTCGTCGCTGAAGAGCTTATAATTGATGGCGTCTTCCATGGCCTGGAAGCTGGCTTCGATGACGTTGTGGGACACGCCCACGGTCACCCAGCGTTTGGCGGCGTCGCCGCATTCGACCAGCACGCGCACATGGGAGGCCGTGCCGCAGCCGCCGGGTTCGCAGTCGTCGCGCTTGAGGCCCGAGAGCACCCGGACCTTGAAGTCGAGCAGCCGCATTTCGGCCAAGCGCGGGTAGAAGCCGCGCAGCGCCTTGCGGATGGCCTTGTCCAGGGCGTTGACCGGTCCCATGCCTGAGGCGGCGGTGTGCTTGATGCGTCCGCCCACCTTGATCATGACCGTGGCTTCGGTGAGTGGGCCGGCCCGGTCGTAGACGTTGTCGTCGAGCACCCGGTAGCGGGTGACGGTGAAGTAGCTACGCGCCCGGCCAAGGACGCGATTTAACAGCAGCTCATAGGAGGCTTCGGCGGCCGAATACTCGTAACCCATGGCCTCGCGTTCCTTGATGGTGGAGAGCAGTTCCAGCACGAAGGGATCGTTCTTGTCGAGGTCGAAGCCGAATTCCCGGGCCTTGTAGAGGATGTTGGACTGGCCCGAGAGGTCGGACAGGAGCACCCGGCGCGCGTTGCCCACGGTTTCCGGGGTGATGTGTTCGTAGGTGCGCGGATTTTTCACCACGGCCGAGACGTGGATGCCGCCCTTGTGGGCAAAGGCGGCGTCGCCGACGTAGGGTTGGTTGGAAGGCGGGGCCTGGTTGACCATCTCGGAGACGAAATGGGCCGTGGGCGTTATTAGCGGCAGCTTGCCCTCGGGCAGGCAGGCGATGCCGCACTTAAGCGTCAGGGACGGGATGATGGAGCACAGGTTGGCGTTGCCGCAGCGTTCGCCGTAGCCGTTTATCGTCCCCTGGACCTGGCAGGCGCCCAGGATCACGCCTTCGATGGAGTTGGCCACGGCCACGCCGGAGTCGTTGTGGGCGTGGACGCCGAAGGGCACGCCGGGCAGGGCCGCGGTCACGGCCTCGACCATGCGGCGGAAGTCGCCGGGCAGCGTGCCGCCGTTGGTGTCGCATAAGACGAGCACGTCGGCCCCGGCTTCGTGGGCCTTTTTGAGCACGGCCAGGGCGTAGTCCGGGTTGGCGGTGAAACCGTCGAAGAAGTGCTCGGCGTCGAAAAAGAGTTCCTTCACGTGGGGCCGCAGGAAGGCCAGGGAGTCGCCGACCAGTTCCAGGTTTCGCGGCAGGGAGGTGCCCAGGGCCTCGGTGACGTGGATGTCCCAGGATTTGCCGAAGATGGTGACCACGGGCGCGCCGGATTCCACCAGGGCCTTGAGGTTGGGGTCGGTGGCCGCCGTGCCCCGGTGGGCGTGGGTGCTGCCGAAGGCGGCAATGGCCGCGTTTTTGAGGCTGTAGTTCTGGATTTCCTGGAAGAACCGTTTGTCGGTGGGGTTCGATCCGGGCCAGCCGCCTTCGATGTAGGCCACGCCGAGCTCGTCGAGCTTGAGCGCGATGCGCAGCTTGTCCTCGGTGGTGAGGCTGATGTCCTCGGCCTGGGTGCCGTCGCGAAGGGTCGTGTCGTAGATGGAAACGCGTCGCATGGTGTCGCTCGTGGGTGTCCGGGCGCGCTTGGGGCGCGCCCGGGCGGTGCGTGCCGGCCGGCCGAAACGCGGGGTGCGTTTTGGGCCGGCCCTGGTCGCGAAACGCAGGATCGTTTCGCGGGGGAACCTGCCTTGTCGCGTGTCCGGAAAAGGCGTCAATCTCTTCCCGGAAAACGCGGCAATGCCGGCGTTCCGTTCTGGTCAGCGTCGTCGGGGCCGACCGGGGCGGGCGCTAGCAGGCCGGGGTGGGAGCCTGGGATAGCCCGAAGGCGTCGTGCAGGGTCCGAACGGCCAGTTCGAGGTACTTTTCCTCGATGAGGCAGGTAATCTTAATCTCGGAGGTGGCGATCATGAGGATGTTGATGTTCTCCTTTTTCAGGATCGTGAACATCATGGAGGCGACCCCGGAGTGGCTGCGCATGCCGACGCCAATGACCGAGACCTTGCAGACGTTGGTGTCGTGCTGGATCTCGGCCGCGCCGATCTCGGGCTTGAGCTTTTCGAGAATGGCCAGGGTTTTGTCGAGGTTGCCCCGGGAGATGGTGAAGGTCATGTCGGTGCGGCCTTCGCGCCCGGTGTTCTGGATGATCATGTCGACCAGGATGCCGGCTTCGGCGATGGGGGCGAAGATGGCGGCGGCGACGCCCGGGCGGTCCATGACGTTGCGCACCGTGATGCGGCACTGGTCCTTGTCGTAGGCGATGCCCGAAACCAGGACGTCTTCCATTTCCGTATCCTCCAAAGTGACCAGGGTGCCGGGATCGTCGGTGAACGTCGAGCGGACGCGGACCGGCACGTTGAATTTCTTGGCGAACTCCACCGAACGGATTTGCAGGACCTTAGCCCCCATGCTGGAGAACTCCAGCATCTCGTCATAGGAGATGCGGTCGAGCTTGCGGGCGTTGCTGCATAGGTTGGGGTCGGTGGTGTAGACGCCGTTGACGTCGGTGTAGATCTCGCAGACCTCGGCCTCCAGGGCGGCGGCCAGGGCCACGCCCGTGGTGTCGGAACCGCCTCGGCCCAGGGTCGTCAGGCGGCCCTGGCAGTCCACGCCCTGGAATCCGGCCACCACCAGCACGTCGTAGTCCTCAAGCAAGCCTCGCATCCGCTGGGTGTCGATCTCCATGATGCGGGCGCGGCAGAAATTGGAATTGGTGGTGATGGGAATCTGGAACCCGAGCAGCGACCGGGCGCGCAGACCGGCGTCCTTGCACAGCATGGCAAAAAGCGCCACGGACACCTGCTCGCCGGTGGTGACCAGCACGTCGAGTTCGGCCGGGTCGGGATTGGGGGAAAATTCCTTGGCCAGATCCAGCAGTTTGTTGGTCTCGCCGGACATGGCCGAGAGGGCCACGACGACCTTGAAGCCCTCTTGATGGGCCTTTTGGATGCGGGCAAGGACAAGGCGCATGCGCTCCAGACCCTTGACCGACGTGCCGCCGTATTTTTGCACCATAATCCGCATGAAAGCCTCCGATGATTCGGGAAAAGCGACCTTGCCCGGACTGCTAGCGGTCAAGCAGGTTCGGACAGGCCGCGATCAAGGCAGCCAGGGCCGCCGCGCCCCGCCGCCCGTGGGCAGTCAGCTCGCACAGCCTCCCCGACGGGACCGGCAGCCAGTCGCACTCCAGGCGATCCGGCGGCGCAAGCGCCCGGGGCAGATGCTGCGCCCATTCCACGACCGCCACGGCTTCGTTTTCCAAAGCCGCTTCCAGGTGTTCCTCCACGCAGGGATCGCCGCCGGGAATCCGGTAGAGATCGACGTGGAACACCTCGGGCCGGGTCGGGTAGACATTGACGATATTAAAGCTCGGACTGGCCACCTCGGCCTCGTCGCCGCCGGGCAACGCGCCGGCCAGTCCCCGGACCAGGGTGGTTTTGCCTGATCCGAGGTCGCCGCGCAAGAGCAGGGCGACCCGGGTGGCCGGGTCGGCCAGGATCGCGGCCAGGGCGTGGCCAAGCGCCAAGGTGGCCGCCTCGTCCGGCAGCCGCAGGCGCGCTGGTTGGCTGGGGTCCATGTCCCGGGCTACTTTTTGAGCAGCGTGCCCAGGATGTCGCGCAGGCCGATGATGCCGACGATGGCGTCTCCAGAGACGACTGGAATGGTGTGGTAGCCCTTTTCGGTCATGAGCGTGGCCACTTCGTCGATGGGCGTTTCCGGGGTCACGGTGACCGGCTTGGCGGTCATGGCGTGAAAGGCGGTCAGGGCCGACATCTTTTCCACTTCCCGGTCCAGGTCCTTCATGGAACCCAGGGGAATGAAACCGTCGAGCAGGGAAAACACCGAGGGCAGGGACAGCTTTTTCTGCTGGGCCACCAGATCAGCCTGGCAAAGAATGCCGGTCAGTTTGCCGGCGGCGTTGACCACGGGCACGCCGTTGTAGCCCTTTTCAAAAAGCAGCGTGGCGGCGGCGGTGATGTCCGTGTCTTCGTTGATGGTGACGACGCCTGCCGTCATCACGTCCTTGGCTGTGAGCATCCGTTACTCCGTTGCGGCCCGGGGCAGCATGTCGGCGATTTCCGAGGCCAGGTTGCCCCGTGCGGGATAAACGTCGGCGAGGCGTTCGCCGGCGCGACCATGCCAATACACCGCAAGGCTTGCGGCGAGCAAGGGGGAAAGACGGCGCGCCAGCAGGCTGGCCAGCAGGCCCGAGAGCACGTCGCCCGAGCCGCCCACGGCCAGATTCGGGGCGATGATGGGGCTGACGGCAACATAGCCTTCGGGGGTGGCCACCACCGTGGCCGGTCCCTTGAGCACGGCCACGCAGCCGTAGCGCGCGGCCAGTTCCCGGGCCGAGGCCATCCGGTCCGACTCCACGCCGGGGATGTCCGTGCCGAGCAGCCGGGCTGCCTCGCCGGGATGGGGCGTCATGACGGCGTTGCTGCCAATCCTGGCGGCCAGTTCGCGGTCGTCGGCCAGGAAATGCAGGGCGTCGGCGTCCAGGACCACGGGACAGGGCAGGGGCGTAAGCGCGGCCAGGAAGCCGGCCGTGTCGGCATGGCGGCCCAGGCCCGGCCCCAGGGCGAGGGCTCCGGCTCCGGCGGCAAACTCGCGCACGGCCTGGGCGTCGGCGGCGGCAAAATGGCCGCCCGTGCCCATGGGCATGGTCATGACGTCGGGAAAACCGGCCTTGAGCGCGATTTCCACCGCGCCGGGACAGGCCACGCTGACCAGCCCCGAGCCGGCCCGCAGCGCCCCCAGGCCGGCCAAAAGCGGCGCGCCGGTCAGCCCTCGGCTGCCGCCGACCACGACCACCCGGCCGGCGCTGCCCTTGTGGAGCAGCGGATCGGCCGGGCCGACAAGCCCCATGACGCGCGGGGCGATGCGCCCGGCCCGGCAGGGGTGGCGTTCTTTCACGAGGGTCGGGATGCCGATGTCGCGCACGAGGAGCTTGCCGACAAAGGGCGCGGCCGGAGCGGCGACCAGTCCGGTCTTGGCTGCCTCAAAGGCCACGGTGGCATGCGCCCGCACGGCCATGGGCGAAGGCCGGCCGTGGAGGCCGTCCAGGCCCGAGGGAATATCGAGAGCGAAAATGTACGACCGACCGGCCAGCCGGTTGACTGCTTCGACCACGGCCGCCAGCTCCGGGCGCAGCTCGCCGCGAAAGCCGGTGCCCAGAAGCCCGTCCACGATGACGTCGGGCGCGTCGGCCCCGGAAAGATTGGCCTTGGCCAGGGGAATCATGGGCAGACCCAGCCGGGCCGCCAGCCGGACATTGTAGCCGGCCGCGCCCGTGTAACGCCCCCGGGGGCGGGCCAGGGCCAGGGTCACGTCCGCGCCCCGGTTGTGCAGATGGCGAGCCAGGGCCACGGCGTCGCCGCCGTTGTTGCCCGGACCGGCCAGCAAAAGCACACGCTTGCCGGCCACTTCGCCCACCTCGCCGACCAGAGCATGCAAGGCTTCGCGGCTGGCGTTTTCCATGAGCGCCAGGAACGACATGCCGCACTCGGCCACGCTGGCCTGATCCCAACCGGCAATTTCCTCAGGGGTCGGCAAGGGATCGAAGGGGAGGGAGTCCGGTCGCATGGGCGTCTCCTGTGGGCGGAGAAGAGGAAGACGAAGAATGCCTCCGGCGGCCGGGAGGGGGTAACCCCCT
>ALAO01000071.1 GCA_000307955.1 Solidesulfovibrio magneticus str. Maddingley MBC34
GGCGCGGCTTCGCCGTGGTGGCCGACGAGGTGCGAAAGCTCGCCGAAAAGACCATGAGCGCCACCAAGGAAGTGGGGCAGGTCATCCAGGCCATCCAGGCCGGGGCCTTTGACAACATCCGGGGCATGGATCAGGCCGGGACGGCCGTGGACGACGCCACCAGCCTGGCCGGCCAGTCCCGGGCCGCCCTGGGCGAGATCGTGGCCCTGTCCGGCGACGCCGCCGGCCAGGTCGGGGAGATCGCCCGATCCTGCGAGGCCCAGGTGGCCGCCGGGGAACGCGTCCAGTCGGCCGTTGGGCGCATCCGCGACCTGTCCTTGCGCACCGCCGACGGCATGGCCCGTTCCGCCGCCACCATCGAGGCCCTGGGCGGTGAGATCGAGGAACTCATCAAATTAAACGGCGTGTTCAGGCTCATCGGCCAGGGCGCGGCCCAGGACGCCGTGGAGGCCCTGGCCGCCGCGCCGGCCATGGTCGCCCTGGACCGGGAGGCCATGGAGCGCCTCATGCGCCGGGCCCTGGCCGAGAGCGCCTTCCTGGAGCTGCTCTACGCCACCGACGCCCAGGGCGTGCAGGTGACGGAGAACATCGCCCCGGCCGGCTTCAAATCCACGAGCAAAGCCTCCATGGTCGGCAAGAACTGGTCGTCGCGGCCCTGGTTTACCAGCGTCCGAGATAGCCAGGGCACGGCCATTTCGCCCATCTACATCTCGGAAGCCTCGGGCGAATACTGCCTGACCATTTCCGTGCCCATTCACCAGGGCGACCAGGTCGTCGGCGTGCTTGGGGCGGACATCAAGGTGTTCGGCTAGGCCGAACGGGCCGGCCCTCTTTCCCTTTTTTTGAAAAGAGGATAACCTTAAGGACACGTTGTCTTTTTTTGGAATTCTGGACGAAAGGGGCCGGCCATGCACAAGCAACCCCGCTTTATGATTGGGCTGCGTGCCTGGCTCATGATCCTGTCGGTCTTTTCCGCCCTGCCCATGATCGCCTTTTCCATTACCTCGCTGAGCTTCATCGTGCGCGGCCAATACGCCGTCGAAGCCGACCAGCTGCGCAAGGCCGCCGTCTCCCTGGCCCATGACCTCGACGCCTATTTCGACTCCAAGGAAGCCATGCTGCGTACCCTGGCCGCCAGCGACGCGGCCATGTGCGGCAACATCGACGAGGTCTATCGCCATGCCCGGCGCATCGCCCTGCGGGCCTCGGACGAGTTCGCCATCGCCCTGGTCGACCGGAGCGGGCGCATCATTTTTCATACCATGAGGATTTTCGACGCGCCCCTGGGCGAGACCAGCGAGAAGGCGCAGATTTTGCGCGTGCTGGCCTCGGGCGACGCCAGCGTTTCGCCGGCCTATGACGACCCGGTGTCCAAACGCCGCGTGGCCTCCCTGGACGTGCCCATGAACGGGGAAATGTTCCAGCGCTATTGCCTGCGCGCCATCATCGCCGTGGCCGACGTGGAAGCGCTGCTGATCCGCAAGCAGTTTCCGGCCGGTTGGACGGCCGCTATTTTGGACCAGGACAAGCTGGTCGCCGGGGCGCGGTTTGGCGAGGACGGCGCGGCCGAGGTCTTTGGCCACGGCCGGGACGGGAGCCTGCGGCATCTGTTGCCCAAGGACATCGCGCCGTCCGAGGGGGGGCTTTTGGAGGAAGCCGCGGCCGACGTCGGCCAGTGGGGCTGGCAGGCGGTGGTGAACGTCCCGGAGTCCACCTTTGCCCTGCCGCTTCGGACCATGCTGCTGCGTTTCGCCGCCGTCGCCGTGGTCTGCCTGGCCCTTGGCCTGGCCGCCGCCTACGGTCTGGCCAAACGGTTGTCCCGGGAGATGCAAACGCTGCTCGAACCATCCGGCTCTGGCGTCGAAGCCGGCCAGGCGGCCCCGTTGCGGCCTGGCGTCGGCATCCGGGAGATCGGCGAGGTGCGGGCCTGTCTGCTCGCGGCCCGGGACCGCGAGGAGCAGGCCAAGATCGATTCGTTGACCGGACTGCCGGGGCGGGCGCTGTTCTGGGAGCTGGCCCGGGAACTGACCCGCGACAGCCAAGGCCGGCCCGGCCTGGACTTGGCCGTTCTGTATATCGACCTCGACGGCTTCAAACAGGTTAACGACGTGCACGGCCACGACCGGGGCGACTGGGTGTTGCGCCGGGCGGCCGAAATGTTGCGCGAGGAAGTGGGCGACAAAGCCGTGGTCGGCCGGCTTGGGGGCGACGAATTCGCCGTCTGTCTGGCCGCCCCGGCCGGGCAGGCCCAAGCCGCCGCCGCCGCTGAGCGCCTTGTGGCCCGCATGGGGACCATCGGCTACGGTGTCGGCTGCAGCATCGGGGTGTCGGTGTGCCAGTCGTGTTCGCCGAGCCTCTCCCGGGGCCTGGCCCTGGCCGATCAGGCCATGTACGAGGCCAAGCGCCTGGGCAAGGGGCGTTACGTGCTGCGCGAGGACACGACTCTCGACATCGACTGATGGCCGGCGATCAGCGCGGTATGCGCGCCAAGCCCACCCAGACAAACGAGTAGAGCGACAAGGCGTACATGGCCCCGGCCAGGATGCCGGTGACCGGCAGGGCGCGGTTGGCCGCCGGGGCGAACCGGGCCAGGACGAGCCCGGCCATGGCCCCGATGGGGAAGAGGTAGCGGCCCTGGGCCTGGAAATCGTTGTTCCAGGAGTGCCAGGTGGACTGGAAAATGGTGAGCCCGGCAAAGACCAGAAAGACGAGCAGGGCGCTGACCCCGCCCCGGCCGCCGTGCAGGGCCACGGCTAGGGCCAGGACTCCGGCCAGGGTCCAGAACAGGTAGCCGATGTAGCGGTAAAAAAGGAGCGGCGCGTAGATCTTCATGTAGTCGTAGACGCCAAACGAGGTGCGAAACGACCAGATGTGCCAGTCCCAGATGGTGAAAAGCTGGGCATAGCCCAGGCCCTGGTCGCGCATCTTGAGTCCCCAGAACTGCGTTCCCGCCTCCTGGGCCGAAGGCTTGTAGTCTTTTTGGGCGTATTTCTCGGCGTTAAGCGTCGGCACTTCCGGCCGTACCGTGCGGTTGACGTAGACGTTGTAGCTCCAGCGCGCCCCAAAAAGCAGCGCCGCTACGGCAAAGACCAGAACGGCGCTTTTGGCCGCCGCCTTCATGTCGCCGGCCGCCCGGCCGCAGACTCCGAAAAAGGCCAGCATGAACCCGGCGAACACGTAGTAGTTCTGCTTGGAGATGCAGATAAGCCCCAACAACAGGCCCACGGCCACCAGTCGCCGCGTCTGGAGCCCGCCCCCGCCGCCCGGTCCGGGCAAGGCCGGCGCGTCGGCCCGGGCCGCCACGTAGACCAGGCAAAAGGACAGGAACAGGGGCAGGGCGTCGCCGTTGAAATAGGAAAAAACGTACCAAATTTGCGGCGTGATAAAAAGCGGCAGGAAGGCGATCTTGCGGTCATCCGGCAGGCGCAGGAACAGGACCATGAGGACCGCGAACAAAAAGACGTTGAAAAAACGCAGGGCCAGATAGTCCTGGCCCAGCAGCGGCAAGACCAGGGCGGCGAACTTGCCGGCGAAGAAATAGACCACGTCGAGCTGTTGCAGATAGCTCACGCCGTAGTTGCTGAAGGTGTTGGCCAGCCGGGGATCGTCCATGGCCGGCAGATCCCAGTAGGTGATGAAAAACCGGCCGGCGCTGACGTGGTCGGCCTCGTCGGGATGGACGTTGAAGCGGCTCTCGAACGCCATGGCGCTCATGGCCGCCAGGATGGCGGCGGCCATGAGCCCCAGGATCAGATTCTTGGCGACGGTTTTGCCCATGCCTCAGGATGCGCCGGCCTTGTAGACGGCGTCAAGCACGGCCTTGGCGCCCTGGGCCAGGACGGCCTCGGCCACGGCCACGCCCAGGGCGGTTGCCTGACTTCTTGGGCCGGAGGCGACGTCGCGGAAGGTCTTGCCGGTTTCCGGGTCGGCCACCAAGCCTTCCAGGTGGAGCATGTCCCCGTCGATGACGGCGTGGGCGGCGATGGGCACCTGGCAGCCGCCTTCCAGGCGTCCCAGGAAGCCGCGCTCGGCGGCCACGGTGTCATGGCTCTCGGGATGATCGAAAAAGGCCAGCATGGCGGCGGTTTCCGGGTCGTCCAGGCGGTATTCGATGCCCAGGGCTCCCTGGGCGGCGGCCGGCAGGAACTCCGGCGGCCCCAGGCGCACGGCCCTCGGCGCGGACAGCTCCAGGCGATTGAGGCCGGCGGCGGCCACGATGATGGCGTCGAACTGGCCGTCCAGCAGCTTTTTGACCCGGGTGTCCAGGTTGCCGCGCAGGTCCACGATGGTAAGATCCGGGCGCAGGGCCAGCAGCTGGGCCTTGCGGCGCAGGCTGCTCGTGCCCACCTTGGCTCCCTTGGGCAGGGCGGCCAGGGAGTCGTAGGCCACGGACAGCAGCCGGTCGCACGGGTCCTCGCGCTCGGGCACGATGCCGACCACGAGACCGGCCGGCTGTTCGGCCGGCACGTCCTTCATGGAATGCACGGCCAGATCGGCCCGGCCGTCGAGGAGGGCTTCCTCGATTTCCTTCACGAACAGCCCCTTGCCGCCCACCTTGGCCAACGGCACGTCCAGGATGATGTCGCCCTTGGTCTTGATGGGGAGCAGGTCCACGGCAAGGCCCGGATGGGCCTGGCGCAGCCGGTCGGCCACGTGGTTGGCCTGCCACAGGGCCAGTTTGCTGCCTCGGGTGGCGATGACGAGTTTTTCGCGCATGGGGTTCCGGTGGTTGCAGGGCGTTTGTGGCAGGGCCGGCGTGGGTCGCCGCGCCGGCCGGGCCTGTCTTGGCGTCAAACGATGGCTACGGCTTGGGGCGCTGCCTCGAAAAAAACAGAGGGCGTTTTGCCGTGGTCCCGCTCAAAACCAGTCGCTTTATGGAAAAGTATCCCGTGTTTTCCAGGGGTGCGCCGTTAGTGGCAGCTGGCGCAATTGCCGCCGGCGCAGCCCGAGCAGCCGCCTCCGCCGCCGGAGGAGGCCGTGCGCGCGCCGGTCTGGCCGGGCTTGGTGCGGGCGCGGCAGGCGGACATGAGTTTTTTGGTGTCGCCCGAAGCGCACTGGGGGCAGGGCGGGGTGGTGGTGGCCGAGCTGGAAGCCATTTCCTCGAACTCGGCGCCGCATTTGTTGCAGCAGTATTCGTAAAGCGGCATGGCGATGCTCCTTGAAACAATACCGGCGATTGCGCCGGGAGGTCTGGTCGAATGCCTTGTCAGATAAGCCCGCTTGGCTCGTCGGCAAGGGGACGGTCCGCGCCGGCCGCTCCTAGTGGTCCTCAAGATAGGGGCCAAGCTCCATGACCGCCTCGAAGAGGTAGTGGTCCACGAGCTTGCACAGGAGGTGGCCGATGGTGGCGTGGACTTCCTGGATATGGGCCGTGCGGTCGCTGGGCACGAGCAGGGCGTAGTCGCAAAGCGGCACGATGGCCCCGTTGCGCCCGGCTAGCCCCACGGTGACGCAGCCCTTGTCCCGGGCGGCGCGCAGCGCGGCCAGGACGTTGGGGCTGTTGCCCGAGGTGGAGATGCCCACCACCACGTCGCTTGGCCCGGCCAAGGCCTGGACCTGTTTGGCGAAGACCCGGTCGAAGCCGTAGTCGTTGCCGATGGCGGTCAGGGCCGAGGAGTCGGTGGTCAGGGCCAGGGCCGGCAGGGGCGGGCGCTCCAGCTCGAACCGGTTGACGAATTCGGCGGCCAAGTGCTGCGCATCGGCGGCCGAACCGCCGTTGCCGCAAAAAAGGATCTTGCCGCCCCGGGCCAGGGCCACGGCCATGGTGCGGGCGGCGGCGTCCACCAGCTCGGCGTGGTCGGCGAAAAACCGGGCGCGCGCGGCGGCGGCCTCCTCGACATAGGCGGCGATGAGACGAAGGGCGTTTTCCGACATGGGGTTCCTTGCTGCGTTGGCGGCGCAAGCCGCCCAGGCCCCTTGTAGCCAAACGGCGGCCCGCTGACAACGCCGCGCTTGCGGTTTGAATTCCGCGACAAATAGGCTAGGCTTAATGATCAACGCGAAGGCGGGACAAGGCAACATGGAACCGACGCTTTTAGGCCGGGTATCCGACGAACGATGCGTGAGCCTCATTGGCATGGCCGGAGCCGGCAAGACCACCCTGGCCGGGCTTTTGGCCCGACGCCTGGGCTGGGCCTGTCTGGACACCGACCGCCTCATCGAGGCCCAGTGCCGCGCCCCCCTGCCCGACATCCTGGCCCGGCAAGGACTGGCCGGCTTTCTCGCCCTGGAGGAAGACGTGGTGGCCGGGCTTGGGGTCAAGCGTTGCGTGGTGGCCACGGGCGGTTCCGTGGTCTACGGGGCGCGGGCCATGGCCCGCCTCAAATCCATGGGACCGGTGGTCTACCTGTCCATTGATCTGCCCACCTTCCTGGCCCGGGTGGGCGATCCCGGGGAACGCGCCTTTGTCATGCCCGGCGGCCTGACCCTGGCCGACGTCTACGCCGAGCGCCAACCCCTGTACGCCGCCGCCGCCGACCTCACCGTCGCCAGCTGCGGCACGACGCCCGAGGCCTGCGTCGAAACCATCCTGCAAGGAATCCGGTCGTGACCGTATCGTTCCCCGCCTCCCGCACCCGGGCGGTCCTCAAGAAATTGACGGCGCTCTACGCCGACATGGACGCGGCCTACACGGCCGCCGCCGCCGCCGCAGGCCTGTCCTGCGCCGGCTGCGCCGAGAATTGCTGCACAAGCTTTTTCCAGCACCACACCAACGTCGAATGGCTCTACCTGCGTGAGGGCCTGGCCAAGCTGCCGCCCGAGCGCCGCCAAGCCTACGAAGCCCGGGCCAGGGACTACCTCGCCCAGGCTAGGGAAGCGCTTGGGCGAGGCGAGACGCCCAAGCGCATGTGCCCGGTCAACGACGACGGCCTGTGCGGCATTTACCAGCACCGGCTCATGATCTGCCGGCTCCACGGCGTGCCCAACGTGCTGCTGGCCGGCATGAACATCCGGGAATTTCCCGGCTGCGGCCCCTGCCAACGCCTGACCGCCGGCGGCAAGGAAGCCAAGGCCATGGACCGCACGCCGCTGTTGCGCCGCTTGGCCAGCCTCGAAATGGAACTGTGGGGCAGCAAGCCCGGCCGGCCGCCCAAGGTCGACCTGACCCTGGCCGAGATGATCGTGGCCGGCGGCCCCGGCGGGCGTGAGGAGTAGAAGAAGAGGAAGATAAAGCGGAAGAGGCCTCCGGTGGCTGGGGGCCTGAGGCCCCCAGACCCCCCGAATGGGGAAAGGGGTTAGGGGGGCTCGACGCAGGTCGCCTCCCTGCCCCCGAATGGGGGAAAGGGTTTAAGGGGTGTTGTCGGCGGTTGGGGCCGTCGCCATGGGCGAGGGGGCCGGCGGTTGCCGCCGGGAACAGGAAAAGGGGGATGGCATGGATGCCTTGCGTTTTTCGCGGCGTGTTGTCGTCGCGCTGGCCGGTGGCCTGCTTCTGGCGGCGGGGCTTATGGGCTGCGCCCGCACCACGGTGTCGCATCTCGAATCCCGGCCGGCGGTGACCGCCGCGCCGGCCAGCCTGGCCATGAAATATTTCCGCTTCGAATTCACCGGCAAACCGTCCGACGCCGGCTATGTCCTGCGCGGCCGGGCCGTGCCCGTGCCCGATGACCTACCGCCCTGGTGCGACCGCCTGGAAGAACTCACCCTGTCCGCCTACCTGCGCGACCCCTCGGGCACGGTGCTGTCCACGGCCGAGAAACGCTATCCCGGCATGAACCTCGGCGACGGCGCGGCCGTGCCCTTTGAGTTCACGCTCACCCCTGAAGGCGACGCGCCCGGTAACTACGGCATTTCCTTCGGCTACAAGGCCGTTTTCGGTTCCAAGGCTGCCCGCAGCGCCGTCTCGCCCGGCGGCCCCCCCCCGGCCGGGACCGTGTTCTTCGCCGGCGAAGGGGCCGTGCGGATGCAGTAGCCGAAACGACTCCCCAGCGGCCCCAGCCGCCTCGGCAACGAAACACTGGAGACAGACGGGTTGTCCGGCCGCCCCTTGAGGCGACGCTTCGGCCGGCGTTCGGCCGCCCGCGCCAAGGAGAGGTCATGGAAAACGTTTTCGCCAGTTTCACCGCGCCTTTCACCGCCAGCGGCCGGGCCGCCCTGGTGCCGCCGCCGCCCTGGCATTACGCCGGCTGGCTCTTCAACGTGTCCGTTGCCTGCGACACATCGGCCAGCGCCAGCCTCGTGCCGCCCGCCCTCGGCCGACTGACCGGCTCGGGCTGCATCCATTTCGCCGATTGGCAGGCCACCACCGACGGTCGGGAATTGCTCGATCCCGTCTACGCCCAGTACCGGGAAACCATCGTCATCGTGGAGATCGAGCTCCCGGACGGCTCCCTGGCCAATTTCTGCCCCTTCATCTGGGTGGATCAGGACATTTCCCTCATCCGGGGCCTGCTCCAGGGCTGGCCCAAGAAGTTCGGCGCGACCGCCATGACGCGCTGTCTGCCCATCGACCATCTGGCGGCCGCCCCGCTGCGGGCCGGGACCAAACTGGGGGCGTCGCTGTGCGTCAAGGACCGGCGGCTGGTGGAGGCGTCCCTCGAACTGACCGGCAATCCGGGCCGGCCCTTGGGTTTTCTGGCCAACCGCACCATCGGTTCCGTGGGCTGGCCGGACCTGACCCGACCGGGCGAGCCGCCCCGCCTGCGCTGGCTTTTGCCCGACATCCGGGACAAGGTCGCCTCGGATTGGCATGAGGCCACGGCCCTGGTCCGGACGTTCGAGCATCCCGTTGAGGAATTGTCCCTGCTCGGTGAACTGCGGACCCAGACGGCCAGCGTCGGCTGGATCGGCATCACCGTGGCCGGGGCCAAGGAAGCGGGGCGCTAGGGACACGTCCTTTACACAAGACGATTGAGGAGCGGGCGAGATTCTCCGTAGAGAGAAGCCTCCGGCGGCTGGGGGCCTGAGGCCCCC
>ALAO01000072.1 GCA_000307955.1 Solidesulfovibrio magneticus str. Maddingley MBC34
CGCCTAAGTTGGTGTCCAAGAAAACCCTATCCCGATCCAGTGTGCCTGAAACAATTAATCACAAGTACAAAAAATCAGTAACAGTTGAAAGGATGGTTGATAATAGATACACAATAGATGACTTATGTAAATCATTTAGCAATGACAACACAGGTAGCATTACTAAAGCTGATAACTCTGAAAATTCAAAAGAAGTTATAGCAAATTACGATATTGAAATCGATGACTTAAGAACAACAACAGAGTATTTTTTTCTTAAAAGTGGATGCAAATGGATAGAATACTGTGAACAAAATTCAAGAAATTTATCAGAACCAGAATGGTACACACTGCTTTCCATTGTATCAAGAATAGAAAATGGCAAGCAGTATTGTCACGAAATTTCACAAAATTACAAAAGTTATTCTTACCATGAAACAGAAGACAAAATTTTACAAACATCAGACAAAGGAGGACCTTGTAAATGCAACTATATCGAAAGTTATTTGCACAATAAGACTTGTGAAAAATGCAAACTTAAACACATAATAAATAGCCCAATTGAATTATGCAAGAAAAACGTATTCAATTTAAATCGTGAAAAATTTATTGAATTTAACAGGAAACATGCTGCAATTTCAATTGCTGGTAAATCTTTAATTATCAATTACAATGAAATAGACCAACGGAGTAAACTAAAAACATTTAGCATATCATCTTATGATGATTTTAACAAACGATATTTACCGTTACTCGGGAAAACCATAAACAAAAAAGGAGAAATTGTAGTGGATGAAAAATTTACAAAAATTTGGTTAAATAGTAATTACAGGAAAGATTTCCCAAATGGAATTGTATTTTCACCAAATGCCGATGTTGAAGGTGCATACAACTTATGGCAAGGATTTGCGGTACAACCAAAAGAAACTGGTGATTGGTCATTATATATAAAACATATTATGGAAGTAATTTGCGACAATAAACCAGAGATTTATAATTACGTGTTTGCTTGGATGGCAAATATTGTTCAAAATCTTGGAAGCAATCGTCCTGGGACAGCAATTGTGTTACGCGGAGAACGCGGAACAGGAAAATCAATTTTTGCTGATATTTTTGGTAAAATTTTCGGTGGACATTATATGACCGTTACACAAAAAAACCATCTTGTAGGGAAATTTAACAATCATTTATGCAATAAGGTATTAGTTTTCGCTGATGAAGCGATTTATTCTGGTGATAAAGAAAGTAATGAAATTCTAAAAACATTAATTACCGGCAATACTTTAACAGTTGAGAAAAAAGGAATTGATGCTGTAGTTGTCCCAAACAATATTTCATTAATTATTGCTGGAAACAACAATGAACTTGTAAATGCTGGGACAAGCGAAAGACGATATCTTGTGCTAGAATTGTCAAATATCCATAAGCAAGACCATCAATATTTTGAAGACATGATCAAACAAATGGAAAATGGTGGATATGAAAAAATGCTTTATGACTTACAAAATTACGACATAAACTGTGTAAATTTACGAAATGTACCAAAAACAGCTTATCTTTTCGACCAATTACTTGGAGCATGGCATGACAAACCGATTCAAAAATTTATATTTGAATATCTAACTGAAAATGTTGATTTAATTGAAGAAAATAATCATGAAATAAAAACCAGTGCATTATATGATAGATTCATAGATTGGGTGAGTACAAACAAAACTAAAGTTGTTGACAAAAGTAATTTTCAAAAAACTTTCAACAAATATATTGGTTCAAAATTAATAACAAAAGGAAGTAATAAAGAAAAGTTTACAATTTTACCTTCATTAGATGAAGGAAGAAAGCATTTTCAAAATGCTATTGGCATGGATATTCCTTGGAATGATTTTATGTAAACTAAACTGTAAATATTGAGGATGATCTAAAGATCATCCATTCAGTAAGTGGGAAAAAGTTTTTCCCACTTACTGAATTTTATTTTTCATTTTAATAAATAGGAAATAAATGCGGATACCACGGACACCATGCTTTTGTGTGGGGTCCGTATTTTCACCAATTGCTGCAAGGGTGCGGGTGCCACGGATACCAAGAATACCAATTTTTTAAGTTAAAGGTAAAAATAATAGTAAAAAAATTTTAATTAATATACGAAAATTGGTACTCTTGGGCACCGTGGCATCCGGGGCCTTATGGCAATTGATTTTTTTCCACCCACCCTGGTGTAGTAGCAAAAATTTAGGGTACATCTACCTAAAATAAAAAATCATTCCCAAAATTTTGTAGCATTGTCTGAAGCAAAATTTTGTCTTTAATCCACCGGCAGTAGCTATACGTTTAGTAAAAAAACTATAAAAATGTATCGTTGCAAACAACAGTACGACACATAAAAAAACTATATTATGCATCAATCAGCAAGTAGTATTTGTATTATTGCCAAAGCTTGAATCCTCCATAATTTCTTCAAGAGAGTTATACATTCTGCAACTGTATTCGTTGATAAATAAATTAACTTTACATCCGTATGGCTTAAAAAATTCTATTTCTAATACTTCTCGCATTTCTTCATTCTCGAATATATCAGTAGTAATTTCTTTTAGTAAAAATATGGAATCCACATAGTTTCTTAGCAATGCGGTCTTGTCAAAATATTCTTCAGATTTTATTTCATGAACAGCAATGATTGGTATTCGACATTTTGTTGCAATATTTTTCAACAATTTCAAGTTTTTTCCAAAGTTTTCTGGGGAAAGCATTTCTAGATAATCTAAAAACGCAATTCCTTTTCCATTAATTGCTTGGCAATGTTCTTCAATTTCTTCTATTCCTAAATTTTTATTGCATACAAATTGTATATTTTTTTCTTTTTTAAATCGTTCACCTGCCCGTATTATCCGTGCATACTCCCCAACGTCTAATTTTAGAAAAGGAAAAAGTTTCGAGTTACAGTCCGTTAAGGTAAACAACAACCGCTTTAACAAATCCTCTTCTGAATCAGATAAGGAAAAAAACTTTACCGGGTAGTGAAAAAACATTCCCATATTAAACGTAAGGTTTATAAGGAAACTAGTTTTATGAAAATTAGGTTGACCTGCAAGTACGTACAAATGTCCCCTTTGAAAACCACGTGTTACTGCATCGAAATTCTGGAATCCTGATGGCATCCCACGGACAGGAAAATTTTTATTCTGCGCTTCTATTTCAGCAATCACCTTTGAAACCAAAGTATCCATAACAGCACCTCCATGAAAATCTTTTGATTTTAAGGTGCTGCCTCGAAAAATAAACTTAATTTTCCCAGTTACATCAACTAATAATACCTCCAACTTTTTACGTTTACTAAACCTTTGAAAGTGCCAACTTTAAATCTCCATAAAACTGATCATGTTTTTCACAAGCATTTTTAAATAGCTCAGCAATAACACTCATTTCACTTTCTGACTTTGGCACGACCCATACACGCGCAATATCTTGCGGATAAATCTCTACTTGCCCGCTAGATCCATTTATATAACGATACATTTGTCGTTGCCCATTAACTGAAAGGAGAAATGCTGCTACATACCACGCTAACACTTCATTTTTATACCTAAGTATTGTAATGTGCCCATCTACTACTGCGGGAAAGTCATAATTGTATACTGCAACTCTTCCAATTGTTCCATCACCAGTAGAGTTAACAAGTACATCGTTTTTATATACTGCTACTTTTTTCTTTTTCTTTTCATAAAAATTTCTTGAAACAGACCTTGCAAGAGATGTATCAATAAAACCATTCCTTATACAATTTGACTTTAATGCACAAACATTTCTTTTATTCTCATCACAATCTAATCGAACTCCCTCATCTGTCATCATTCCTTCATAGTCTAATGTTGCAACATCATTTTCATCATCAGCATAAGCTGGCTGTGCTCCTCTGTAAGGATAGCAGATTGATCTAATTGGATCATATACCTGAAAAGCTCCTGTCTGACAAGCAATATTATCACATGGTTCTACATAAATACTTTGGTGAAATTCAGGTTCAAATATATGGAATTTATCATACAGAGAGTCATCCACATGACTTTCCAAAATTGTTTTCTTGATTGCTGTAAATGAACACATCATAGTTACACCCTCCACCCTATAACTTTACTAACAAAATTTGAAATTTCTTCTAAGTCTGAAACGACTTTACCGTCTAAATCTAACGTTAATTTTCCACTTTTGTCTTTACCCGGTCGTTCAGAAACACAATAAGCAATATTACTGTCCATGTATATTTGATTCAAGTCTTTTACTGTTTCTTCTCTCTTTTGAATAAAAAGTACGCATGTCTTGGTATTTGTAAATGGCTTAAACATTGAACCCGTCAAACTAACTACAGCTTTAATTTCTGCATGTGCCAAAATATACCTTCTAAAATATTCATCATTATAATTTTTTAAGACCCCACGAGGAAGAACGATTGCCATCCTACCATTAGGTTTTAGCATCTTCAAACATCTTTCAATATACAACTTGTCTCTTGATAATTTATTAACCCTCTTTCTGCTACCATTTTTATTTGGTTTGAATGCTATTTCATATTTCGAAAGAGTTCCATCAGCATCGATATCACCAGCAAAAGGAGGATTTGTTGCTATTATATCGAATTGTTTTAATTTCCTTATTTTTCCTTCCCCAAGTGTATACTTTGATTTAACATAATCACTCCATCCATCTTCATTCAAAGAATCACAAACAACAATATTAGAACGGCCATCACCCCATATAAGCATGTATGCTTTTGCAACCTTAGCAATCATTCTATCATAATCCATTCCAAAAATGCACTCACCAGAATAATCTTTTTTATTTTCTATAATTTCATCTGGATCGTCCCTTTCTTTTTCAATCTTACGAAAGACATAGTCCATTGCACCTATCAAAAAGCCTCCACTTCCGCACGCTGGATCGAAAACTGTCTCTCCGTCTTGCGGACTTAGTATTTCTATACACATTTTTATTACATGTCGCGGTGTAAAGTATTGACCTTTATCTCCTTTCATTCCAGGATTGATCATTACTTCAAAAGCAGAACCCAATATGTCTGCATTGCTTTTCAATAAATATATCTTCTGTAGTGCAGAAACACAAAAAGACAAACTTTCACTTCCCAATTGAATAGATTCACCATCTTCGAATATATTAGACCATCTTTGCTTAGCTTTATCAAATAAATCTTTTATTCTAACTTGAACTTGTTCTTGGGCTTCAAGTATACCAACCCTAAACTGTGCAGGAGAGTCATCATTTTTTAAATTGGTTTTTTCATCATATAATTTTGCAAAAATAAGTTTAAACATTTCCTCAAATGCATTAGTACCTTCATGTGCTTTTATATAATTTTCACATTCTTTTAATATTGACAAAAAATCTGTTATTGCAACCAACTCTGAACGTGTTATGGGCATATCAACATCACCCAACGATTCATTTTTTCTTGGAATATTTCTTAATTCCCTCCAACTTGCTTTTTCTTCATTTTGTTTTGGCTCGATCCGGAGCAATGCAACATCCGAACTATTCCCATTGCTCCACAACCCAAGACGACAACCTGTAGCATTCATATACACTTTTAACTGCTCAACACCATCTGTTCTATTTGGTTCCTTAACTTCAATAAATATTCGATAATCATTTTTCTTTGCAGAATTATAAACTACAATATCAGCCTTTTTCTTTGCTTCGGTTGAACCGACTATCACTGGAACTTCAACACCAATATATTCGAATGAATAATTGTAGTTTTCTTTTAATTTATATATCCACCACTGCCTCACAATCTCTTCTGGTTTGTTATTGACTTTATAAGCTTTATGCCTTACTGGACAAAATATATAATCATCTTCTTTAATTTTAAAAACAGTAAAACGATCAGGGGCAGAAATTGGCTTACTCTCGGCTTCAATAATTGCGTAATCCATTACTACACCCGCATCTATTACTGTGTTAATCTAAAAAACTGCTTTAAATTAATAGCAGTCAGCAGTCAGCTTCAAACCTACTAAGAGCCACTGACGAAATATTCCTAGCCCGAAAAATGCTTAGATATTTTCAGGGTTGTCTTTCCAGCGCTAGGTATTGTCCGGTGATTCTAAATACACCTTCTTCTAGCATCGAATAAAGCGCAGAATCCGCATCTTTCCTTGGGAGCAGGGCATTGATTAGAATACCAAAAAAGAAGGGGTCGGGGCATATTGCCCTAACCCCTTGAAAGAACTGGTCGGGATGAGAGGATTTGAACCTCCGACCCCCTGAACCCCATTCAGGTGCGCTCCCAGACTGCGCTACATCCCGACGCGAGGAGCGGAAACTAGAACCCATTTCGCGTTTTGTCAACGCCAAAATTTCCGGCCCGCGAAAATTCCTTTTCCGGCCACGCGTTGCCTCGCTCTGACAGCCCTGCTACCATGCCCCAAATCAGACCCAGGACCGACCATGAACGACCAGCCCATCCTCGTCACCGGCGCCACCGGCTATGTCGGCGGACGCCTCGTGCCCGCCCTGCTTGCCGCCGGGCACCGCGTGCGCGCCGTGGCCCGCTCCCTGGACAAACTCGCCTGCCGCCCCTTCGCCGGCCACCCCAACCTCGAACTCGCCCAGGCCGACATCCTCGACGCCACGGCCATGCGCCGCGCCGCCGACGGCTGCCGTGCCGCCTATTACCTCGTCCACTCCATGCACTCGGCCAAGGGCGACTTCGCCGCCGCCGACCGCGAAGCCGCTGGCGTCATGGCCGGCGTGGCCAGCGACGCCGGCCTTTCCCGCATCATCTACCTCGGGGGCCTGGGCAGCCAGGACGACACGCTCAGCCACCACCTGAAGTCCCGACATGAAACGGCCCGGGTCCTGGCCGCCGGCTCCGTGCCCGTCACCCATCTGCGCGCCGCCATGATCATCGGGTCCGGCAGCGCCTCGTTCGAGATCATGCGCTATCTCGTGGACCGGCTCCCTTTCATGATCACCCCGCGCTGGGTGCGAAACCGCTGCCAGCCCATCGCCGTCTCCGACGTCCTGGGCTATCTCGTCGGCTGCCTGGCCGAGCCGCGCACCGCCGGGCTCACCCTGGACATCGGCGGCCCGGACGTCCTGCCCTACGGCGACATCTTCGCCATTTACGCCGAGGAGGCCGGGCTGCCCAGGCGGCTCATCCTGCCCGTGCCCTTTCTCACCCCGCGCCTGTCCACCTACTGGCTCCAGCTCGTGACGCCGCTGCCCCGCTCGCTCATCGTACCCCTGGTCGAGGGGTTGCGAAACGAGGTGATCTGCCACGACCGGCGCATTCTCGACCTCGTGCCGCGCCAATGTCTGACCATCCAACAAGCCGTGCGCCTGGCCCTGGACAAGGTCCGCCAAAACGCTGTGGAAACGACTTGTTCCGACGCCGGCGACGCCGCGACGCCGGAATGGACGGCCTGCGGCGACGCGCCCTATGCCGGCGGCACGATCTACGAGTGCGGCTACAAGGCGACCCTTGGCGCGGACGTGGGACGGGTCTGGCAGTCCGTGGCCGGCATCGGCGGCGACACCGGCTGGTACTGGGGCAATGCGCTGTGGCGGCTGCGGGGATTTCTCGACCAGCTGGCCGGCGGCGTGGGCCTGCGGCGCGTGACCATCCGCCGGCAAACCCTGGCGGTGGGCGATCCCCTGGATTTCTGGCGCGTGGTGGCCCTGGAGCCTGGCCGGCGGCTGGTGCTTCTGGCCGAAATGCGCACCCCGGGTGAGGCGCTGCTGGAGCTGCGCCTAGCCCCGGCCGGTTCGGGAGCCACGGAGCTGGTGGTGCACTCCAAGTTCCTGCCCAGGGGATTGGCCGGGCTGGCCTATTGGTACGCCCTGCTCATCCCCCACAACCTTGTTTTCGCCGGACTCCTGCGCGGCATGGCCGAGGCCATGGGTGCGCCCGTCCTGTCCGGCCCAACCCGCTTCACCCCGACCAGGCCGGCGGCCTGCTCCCTGCCGCGCGTCCGGTGAGCGTCCCGCCCGTCCTGACCATCCGGCCCGCCGTCCCGACCGACGCCGCAGCCTTGTCCCGGGTCTTCGTGGCGGCCATCGAGGCCAAGGCCCGGGAAGGCTACGGCCCGCGCGAACGCGCCGCCTGGGCCGCCCGAGGCACGCCCGAGCGCTTCGCCGCCATGCTGGACGACTGCCGCAACACCATCCTGGCCGCCTGGCAAGGCAGCCGCCTGTGCGGCCTGGCCGGGCTCACCGGCTTCGAGGTCAGCCTGCTCTACGCCGCCCCGGACGCCCCGGCAGGGACCGGCGCGGCGCTTTTGGCCGCTGTGGAGGCCCTGGCCCGGCAGCGGGGACTTGGCGGCCTGGAGCTGTGCGCCTCACGAAACGCCCTGTCGTTTTACCTGCGCCATGGCTACGCCATCATCACGCCGGCCAAGCGGGAGCTGACGCCGCAGGTTTCCCTGCCCGTATGCCTTATGGCCAAGTCCCTGGCCCCTTAGCCGGCTTTGCGGCAATGCCGCGAAAATGCCGGGCGGCTTCCGCTTGGCGCATCCTTTTGGCGCAACCCGCCGAGAAGACAGAAGAGATATGGCCCACGCCCGGTTCGGCAACAGGTGAAAACTCAAAAAGCCCGGACCAGATACTTATTGCAGTACTATCGCCCATCATCTACAGTGACAAAGACATAAAACAAGCAAGCGACACCATGACGCAGAGGGGGGCACCATGCAGGCAACCCAATGGCTCAAAACCATCCTGGCCGTATGCTTCCTGTCCACTGCCGGCCTGCCCGCCGCCGTCCAGGCCCAAAGCTGCGCCAGCTACACCTACACGGGCGTCACGCCCGCTTTTACCTCCACTTACACCAACCGCGTCACCTTTGTGAACAATTGCGCCGATTCAGCCTACGTCATCATGACCACCCCCGCCGATCCGCTGTCCGAGGCCCTGTGGGCCAACGCCACAGTGCCCGGCAATTCCATCACCAAATCCAACGTCGGCCAGCATTACTACTTCACCAATCAAATCCCCGCTGGCGGCAGCCAGACCATGTGCCTGCCCGACGCCGGAGCGGCCTCCGGCAACTTCACCTTCTCCTTCGGCTGCACGGCCATCGACACCGCGAACACCGGTCTGCCCATGACCTGTCTCATCGGCAGCGACCCGGGCAAGCTCTACAACGGCATGGACACCGTTTTCGAGCTGTCCCCGGGGTGCAAGTACTACACCCCGCCGACCCAGCAAAACCCCAATCCCGACAACTCCCAGTGCACCTACAATCCGTCCAACCCCTCGGCGACCCTGACCCAGATCGACTACCTCGACGTCAGCGCCGTGACCGGCTTTTCCATCCCCATGGGGCTGGCCATCGCCGACAGCGCCACCTACCAATGCACCTTCCCTTCGCGCACGCTGGTCGCGGATCTGGCCAGCTGTCCCTATGAGAACTTCACCACCCTCTCGACCAAATACAACTGCCCCGAAGTGGGCACGGCCAACGGCGGCCAAGGCATCAGCCTCCAGCTCATGAACCAGACCCCCGGCTGGACCGGCTACGCCGCCGCCTGCATCTCGCCCGTGCAGTGGATCGCCGCCGTCAGCCAGCACCTGCCGGGCGTCTCCAGCACCTGTTCCGTCAACACCACCCCGACAGGCACGCCGCAGACCTCCGGCATTCCCACCATCGCCGACTGGTACGGCTGCACCTACATGCTCCAGGCCGGCGACGACGCCTACCCCCTCACCTGCCTGACCCCTGGCTGCGGCGGCCCGCAGTGCGCCGTGGGGCCCGATGGAACCGCCGCCAACTACGACCCCGGTTCCTACCATTACAACACCGCCGCCATCAGCCGTGGCAAAAGCGTGGCCTACACCAACTACGTCACCACGCTCAAGGCCATGGGCAACGAGGTCTACACCTGGATGTACGACGACGGCCCAGGCACGCTCAGCTGCAACGTCACCGGCGCGTCCATGACCGTGACGCTGTGCCCTGGCCAAGCCGGGCAAAAGCCCTACGACATCGCCACCCAAACCTGGTCCTACAACGCCACGACCAACCGGTGCGTGGTGGACACGGCCGGAACCTACGCCAACCAGTCAGCCTGCATGGCCGCCAACGGCAAATACGCCTGCTCCTCGGAAACGGAATCCAAGGCCCAGACCGGCACCACCACCTGGGTGACGGCCACCCTCAACTACTGCAAGCCCCTGGACCCGGCCACGGCCACGGCTGGGCAGTTGGCCGCCGCCGTCAGCCTGGCCGCCTGCCGCTCCTCCACCTGCCAGCGCACCGGGACCGTTTCGTACAACACCCCCGCGCCCCAGGACCTGCTGCTGCTCGGCAACTGAGGCCGCCCCCTTTTCCCAAGGGGACAGCCAATCGGGTTCGCCGGCGGACCACGGCCCGCCGCCCTTTGAAACCGCCTTCCCGCCAACGTGAAACGGGCCGTCCTCCTTGTCGGAGAACGGCCCGTTCAAGCTGGCGACGTCGCCGCACCTAGCGGGGCACGGGCCGGAAATCCGGAGTGCGCTCCACCGGGACCATGCCGGCGGCCTCGATGGCCTGGCGCAGCTCGGTCAGGGTCAGGCCCTTGGGGGTGTCGGCTCCGGCGGCATGGCCGATGCGCTCTTCGATGATGGTGCCGTCAAAGTCGTCGGCCCCGGCCCACAGGGCCATCTGGGCCGCCTTGATGCCAAGCATGGCCCAGTAGGCCTTGAGATGCGGGATGTTGTCGAGGAAAAGGCGCGAGAGCGCCATGACCCGCAACACCGTGAGTCCGTCGGGCCCCGGAGCCTTCAGCGCGTTGTTGGCCGGCTGGTAGGCCAGGGGGATAAAGCAGGTGAAGCCGCCGGTGAGGTCCTGCAGGTCGCGCAGGGCCGACAGGTGGGCCACCCGGTCCGACCAGCTCTCGATGTGCCCAAAAAGCATGGTGGCGTTGGTGGGCAGCCCCTGGCCATGGGCCGTGGCGTGGATCTGCAGCCAGCGTTCGCCGGAAATCTTTTCCGGGCACAGCTTCTCGCGAAGGGCCGGGGAGAACACTTCCGCCCCGCCGCCGGGCAGCATCATGAGCCCGGCCTCCTTGAGCGCCGCCAGGATCTCGAACTCGGCCACGCCGCGCGTGTCGGCCAAATGGGCCACTTCCACGGCGGTGAAGGCCTTGATGCCGGCCTGGGGACACTGGCGCGACACGGCCCGCAGCATGTCCAGATAATATTCCAGCGGCAGTTCGGGATTGAGCCCGCCGACGATGTGTATCTCGCGGATGGGCAGATGGCTCTTGGCGGCCAAGTCGGCCACGATGTCGTCCACGGACAGCGTTCGCCCGCCGGGCGCGCCGTGCTTTTTGTAAAAAGCACAGAAGCGGCAGGCGTTGACGCACACGTTGGTGAAGTTCACGTGGACGTTGTGGACGTAGTAGGCGTTTCGGCCGTGTTTTTGCAGGCGCGCTTCCATGGCTGCCGCGCACAGATCGTGCAACGGCGCGGACAGCGCCAGGATGAGCGCTTCGTCGGCGCTTAAGCGTTCGCCGGAGCGGGCCTTGTCCAGGATGGCGGCGCAGGCGTCGCCGGGGAGGGGTGTCATTGCGTTCATGGCTGCGGCACGGTAGAATTTTGTTGGGGCGAGATGCCCTCTACCCCTTTTCCGCGACGTCCGCCAGGGCGGCGCGGGCGTGGAGACCGATGATGCCGTCATATTTTTTCCGTCTGGCCTTGTGCTGTCTGCTCGGGGCGGCCGTTTTTGCCGCGCCGGCCGGCCCGGCGAACGCCGAGGAGACCACCCAGGCCCTGACCCGCTTTTTCCAGGGCAAATCCCGGGATCTCCCGGCCGCGCCCATCGATTTCCAGGTCATGGCCGGCTACGCCGTGCTGCGCACCGGCAATCCCGACAGCGCCGGCCGCTACGCCATGACGGCCTTTAACGTGGTGAAAGTCGCCCCGGACATCTACCGCCTGGACATGAGCCTGGAAAAACCGCTGGCCCGAAACGTCCCCACCTACGAGCCGGCCTACTACTTCACCGAGAACCGCACCTACTATTTCTGGTACCAAAACGGCGAGGAGATCCTCTTTAAAATCGGCAAGAAACGCATGCCGGTCAAGCTTGGACGCAAGGACCTCACCCGGGTGGACATCCACCCGCCCGACGCCTACACCGTCATCCGGGAAACCATGGTCCAAAACATCTCCTTTGACGACGGCACGGCCACCATCCATCTCCAGCTCAAATTCAAATAAAGGGTTCCCCATGGGCAACGTTCACCCCGGCGCGCCGCTTTGGCTCCTTGACGCCCTCAAACAAACCGGGCGCTACCGCATTTTCGTGGAAACCGGCACGGCCCAGGGCGACACGGCCCTGGCCGCCGGCGACCGTTTCGACACCGTCATCACCATGGAAGCCGATCCGCGGATCGCCGCCGACGCCCATGAACGGCTGTCCGGCCGCAAGGGCATCCTGCCTCTGACCGGCGACAGCCGGGAACTCTTGCCCAAGCTCATGCCGCGTCTGGCCGGGCCGGCCGTCTTCTGGCTGGCCGCCGCCTCGCGCCCCGGGGCCGATGACGGCGACGGCGGCCCCTTGGCCGCCGAACTTGCCGCCGTGGGCGCTTCCCCTCTGCCCCATCTGGTGGTTATGCCGCGGGAGGCAGGCCTGCCCGACCGCGACGCCCTGCTGGCCGCCCTGGGCGCGGGTTCGGCCCGGGACGTGGCCCTGGTCGAGGACAGGCTTATCGCCGTGCCGCGCGCCGAAGCCGCCGTGTGGAGCATCCTTATCCCGGACGGCCGGCCGGAATTCCTCCTACCCGGTCATGGCTAAACGCCTCCAGCCCAGGACCGGCCGCCGCGCCGGACTCCGTCCCGAAGCCGCGCCATGACAAAACCCCGCGTCACCTTTGCCGTCATTGTGCTCAACGGCGAGCCCTTCACCCGCTACTGCCTGCGCCAAATCTACCCCTTCGCCCACCAGATCGTGGTCGTCGAAGGCGCGGTCGCACGAGCCATGGGCCAGGCCAGGCCGGACGGCCACTCCCGCGACGGGACCCTGGAGGCGCTTTACGCCTTCAAGGAACGCGAGGACCCGGGCCACAAGCTGACCATCGTCAGCCGGGATGGCCCCTGGGCGGGAAAGGACACCATGTGCCGGGCCGCGGCCGAGCGAACAACGGGCGACTATTTCTGGCAGGTGGACATCGACGAGTTCTACCGAGACCGTGATATGGCCCTGGTGCTGGAGCTTTTGGCCGACGATCCCGGGCTGACCGCCGCCGCCTTCCGGCAGCGCAGCTTTTTCGCCGCCCCGGACTTCGAAAGCGGCAGCTCGTACCTGCTGGCCGGCGGCGACGTGTTCCGCCGGCTGTTCCGTTTCGCCCCAGGCAGCCGCTACGTCAGCCCTTGGCCGCCCACGGTGGTCGACGTCGCCGGCCTCGACCAGTTCGCTGTGCGCCCGCTCCCGACCGAAAGCCTGGACCGCCTGGACGTGCGGCTGTTCCACTATTCGCTGCTCTTCCCCAAGCAGGTCATCGAGAAAACCGCCTACTACGCCGCCTGGGACATCCCGCGCGGCAAGGCCCTGCCCGACTGGGCCGAAAAGCACTACCTGGGGCTTGCCGACCCCTTCAATCTCTACACCGCCAACGACCAGCCCGGCTGGATTACGCCCTACGACGGCGACCACCCGTCCCAGGCCCAGGCCCTGTGGGACGACGCCCGGCGCGGCCGGCTGGACGTGGCCCCCTATCCGGCCGCCGGACGCAAGAAACTGGCCCGACTGTCGGTCAGCCCCGACTACCGCCGTCGCATCCGCGTGCTTACCGACGAACTGGCCCGCCGGGAGCCGGGGGAACGCCATATGCCCCTGGACGATCCCTTTTTCGTCAAGCGGGTGCGCGAACAGGTCGACGGGCTGCGCCTGGCCGTGGTCAACCAGTTCGACACCTGCGGCGGCGCGGCCCGAACGGCTTTTTCCCTGGCCCAGGCCTTAAACGCCGGCCCGGACGACGCGAGTTATCTGGTCTGGAAAAACAAACGCCGCGACTACTGGATCGAAACCGTGCCGGCCAATGCCGACGGCTCGGCCCCGGACGGCGCGGCGGCCAAGGCCGGGCTGCCCGGCTACGACCTGACCGGGGCCTTTGTCTGGCCCACGCGCCCAGCCATGGCCCGGGCCGAGCTGATCAACTGCCACGACCTCCACGCCGGCTACGCCCATCCCTTTGCCGCCGCCTTCTGGAGCCTGGGGAAACCGCTGGTCTGGACGCTGCACGACATGCAGGCCGTCACCGGCAACTGCGCCCACGCCTTTGCCTGCGACAAATGGCGAACCGGCTGCGGCGATTGCCCGGATCTTTCCATCTACCCCGGGCTTGCCCTGGACACCACAGACAGGCTGTGGCGCGACAAGCAGGCCGCCGGACAAGTCCTTGACGCCCATGTCGTCGTGCCCTCGCGGTGGCTGGCCGATGTCGTCGAAAAAAGCTTCCTCGGACATCTGCCCGTCACGGTCATCCCCAACGGCATCGACACGGCCGTGTTCGCCCCGCGCGATCGGGCCGCCGCCCGGGCGCGCCTGGGCCTGCCCCGGGACGGGGTCGTGCTGTCTTTTTGCGCCAACGGCGGGCTGGCCGACGCCTGGAAGGGCGGCGGCCATCTGCTGGCCGCCCTGTCGCGGCTGGTCCCGCGTTTTCCCAAGCTGTCGTTGCTCAACATCGGCGGGGACCTCGCCGGCACGGGGCTGCCCGTGGTCAACCTGCCCCATAGCGATGACGACGACGCCCTGGCCCAGGCCTACGCCGCCTCGGACGTGTTCGCGTACCCAAGCCAGGCCGACACCTTCGGGCTGGCCATGCTGAAGGCCATGTGCTGCGGGCTGCCCGTGGCCTGTTTGGGCGTGGGCGCGCTGCCGGAGCTGGCCAAGGACGGCGAAACGGCCCTTGTCGCCCCGCCCGGCGACGATGACGCCTTTGTTTCGGCCCTGGCCCGCCTCATCGCCGACGCGCCTCTGCGCGCCCGTCTGGGAGCGGCGGCGGCGGCGCGCGGCCGGGCCTATGACGTGGCCACCATGGCCGGGCGCTACCGCGATCTTTTCGTGCGGGTCCTGGCCGAGCGAACCGCCCGGCCGGCCAAGGTTCGCCGGGAGATCACCCGTCGCCAGCGCGCCGCCGCCCCGCGCCTGCTGCAAGCCCTGGACGCGGCCGGCAACGCCGTGGGCGGGCAGGCCTTGGCCGCCGCCCTGGACCGGCTACCGGCCTGAGATGTTGGCGCTTCAGCCGCTTCGGCCCTTTGGATCGCGTTTCATAAAACCCGCGACGTCGCGCCTCAGCCAGCCCAATCCCTACCCATCGACTCCCTGCCCAACGCCAAGTCCCCCTTTAACCTTTTTCTCCATGTGGGGGGTCTGGGGGCCTCAGGCCC
>ALAO01000073.1 GCA_000307955.1 Solidesulfovibrio magneticus str. Maddingley MBC34
GGGAGGGGGTTACCCCCTCCCGGCCGCCGGAGGCATCTTCACTCCCCGTAGCGCCGCCAGCAGGGCGTCGGCCAAGGCCTGGGCCAGGGCCTGGCGCTTGTCGGGGCTGCCCAGGGAGGCGGCGGCGTCGGCGTTGGAGAGAAAGCCGGTTTCCAGGAGAATCCCCGGCGCGTCGGCTTCTTCCAGCAACTTGAGAGGGGCCGTGCCGGCTATGCGCGCCGGCAACGGCGCGGCGGCGGGAATGGCCCGCAGGAGGGAGCGGGCCAGTTCCCGACCGCGCTCGAACCGGGCCTGGCTCACGGCGTCGCCGGCAGCGGCCAGGAAAAGCCCCTCACCGCCACGGGATTTCCAAGACGCCCCTGGTCCGTAAGCGGCGTTTTCGACCCGGGCGACCAGGGCGGCCAAAGCGTCGGACGGTTCGCGGCCGTAGCCGTAGGCCGCGATGCCCATGGCCGTCGGATCGCTTACCCGTGTCGCGTGGAGCGAAACGAGCAGGTCCGCGCCGTAGAAACCGGCCAGCCCGGCCCTGGCCCAGCCGGGCAGGGACACGTCGGCGGTGCGGGTAAGGTGGATGACGACCTCGTCTTTGGCCGCAGCCAGCGCCCGGGCCAGACGCAGGGTCAAATCCAGGGCCACGTCGGCCTCGCGCAATCCGCCGACCGCCGCCCCGGCGTCCAGGCCGCCGTGGCCGGCATCAATCAGCACGCGCCACGGTCCTTGCCGGGCTGTCTTTCCGGCCCCCTTGGCCAGGGCTTCACGTTCGGCCTTGGCCTCCTGGGCCAGCCTGGAGGGCCGGGAACGGGAAGGCGACGGATCGCGCCCTGGCCCGTCCTTGGCGGCGGGCATGGGAAACTGGCTGATGGTGTCGGCCAGCAAACGCGACAGGGTGTCCTCGGGATTGAGCCGCACGGCCAGGGTGAAATGGGTAAGCGCCGTCCGGGCGTCGCCCTGCTGGAAGTAAGCCCGGCCCAAAAGCGCCTGGACCCGGTCGTTGCGCGGGTCCTTGGACTCGGCTTCATGAAGCAGGACCAAGGCCTTGGCCACGTTGCCGCCGGTGAGTTCCGCCTGCCCTTCCCCGGCCAGTTCGTCAGCCGAGGCCGCGAACAGGACGGAGGGCCGAAGCATGGCCAACCCGCCGACCGCCGCCAGGAGCGAAAGCGCACGACGCCGATCCATCATGCCCCGCCCTCCAAACGCTTCCTGACCAGTTCCAGCAGCCCGGCCTCGTCACCCGGGCCAAACCAGACGATGTCCGGCTCCTTGCGAAACCAGGTTCTTTGCCGTTTGGCATAGGCGCGGGTGTTGGTCAGCCAGGCGGCCTTGGCTTGGCCCAGGCCGCAACGGCCGGAAAGGTAGGCCGCCAGCTCCGGCCCGCCGATGCCGCTTAGGCCCGGGACATCCGGCGGATAGCGGTCCAGGGCGGCGCGCACTTCCTCGACGGCGCCGCCGGCGGCCATGGCCTCGATGCGCCGGGCCAGACGAGGTCCCAGTTCCTCCAGGGGCAAGGCCAGGCCGAGGTGTATGACGTCATAGTCCGGGGCGGCGGGGTCGCCTTGGCGGTGCCAGTCGGAGAAGCTGCGGCCGGTGGCGGCCTCGACCTCCAGGGCGCGGGTGACGCGCTGGCGGTCGGCCGGGGCGATCTTGGCCGCGTAGGCGGGATCGCGCTCGGCCAGCCGGGCGTGCATGGCGGCCGGCCCCAGCCGATCCCAGTCGGCGGCGACGACGGCGCGCACTTCGGACGGCACGGGGGGGATAGGGGCCAGCCCGCCGAGGATGGCCCGGAAATACAGGCCGGTGCCGCCGACAAAAAGCGGCAGCCGGCCGCGCTCGGCGATGGACGCGGCGCAGGCCCTGGCCCGCACGGCGAAATCGCCGGCCGCCACGGGCTGGTCAAGCGGCGTGTCGCCGTAAAGGTGATGCGGACAGGCGGCGCGCTCCTCGTCGCTTGGCTGAGCGGTCAGCACCGGCAGCCCCTCGTAGACCTGGCGCGAATCCACGTTGATGACCTCGCCGCCAAAAGTCCGGGCCAGGGCAATGGCTGCGGCGGTCTTGCCCGTGCCCGTGGCCCCGGCCAGACAGACAACCCGGGTCTTCACCCTCACGCGCCCTCCCCGCCCCCGTTTGCCGGGCCGAAGCGTTCGAGCATCCGCTCGCGCACGTGCTCGGGCACCATGCCCCGGATGTCGCCGCCGTGCTTGGCCACTTCCTTGACGATGGTGGAGCTGATGTAGAGCCATTTGTAGTCGGTCATGATGAAGACCGTCTCGATGGTGCGGTCGAGCTTGCGATTCATGAGCGCCATCTGGAACTCGAACTCGAAATCGGACACCGCCCGCATACCGCGCAGGATGACGTTGGCTTCCCGCGCCTTGACGTAGTTGACGAGCAGGCCCTTGAAGCCTTCCACCAGCACCCGGCGGTCGTTGGCAAAGACCTGCTCGGCGATGGCAATCCGTTCGTCCAGGGTGAAAAGCGGCGTCTTGTGGGAGTCGCCGGCCACGGCCACGATGACCGTGCCGAAGATCATGGCCGCCCGGCGCACCAGGGAGACGTGGCCGTTGGTCAGGGGATCGAAGGTTCCGGGGTAGACGACGATGCAGGATTTTTGGGAGTCCATAGGATGATCCTCGTTTGTCCGTAGGTCCGGTCGGTCAGGCAGTCGAAAACGGGCGGCACGGCGGCCTCGGGCAGGTCGAGGCCGGCCTCGATCTCGGCCACGACGACGCCGTCCGGGGCGATGAGTTCCAGGGCGGCGATTTTGGCCAGGGTCGGCGGCAGCAGATCCTGGCCGTAGGGCGGGTCGATGGCGATGAGATCGAAGTAGCCGCCGGACAGCCGGCCAAGGGCCTTGACCACGTCGGCCTCGACGACCTGGGCCACGTCCGGTCCCAGGCCCAGGCCACGCAGGTTGTCCCGCAGCACCTTGGCCACGGCCGGGCTGCGTTCGATGAAAATGGCCTTGCCCGCGCCGCGCGACAGAGCTTCGATGCCCACGCTCCCGGCTCCGGCGTAGCAGTCAAGCACCCTCGCTCCGTGAAAGAGCGCGCCCCGGGCCGCAAGCATGGAAAAAAGCGCTTCCCGCACCCGCCCCGTGGCCGGCCGCAACCCCGGAGAGTCGATGACCTTGATGACCCGGCCGCCCAGGCGGCCGCCGATAATGCGCATGGCGCTTCCTTATCGTCGCCTCGTGTCGCGCCCGAATAAGCAGGATGCTTTTCGGAGCGCCGTCAGGCTTCACGCAGCATGGTTATTCGAAAAAAAGACGCGATCCCGTCAAACGCTTCACGAACCGAAACCGGCTCGAAGGCCTCTCGCCCGCGATCACGTCACCCCTCCAAAGGTTCTCACGCACTCGGGCCGCGCGGGAGCCGGCAAGGCCCGCTACCGAGACCCCGTGGCCACGGCATAGGCCCGGGGGGCAAAGCGTTCGAGAAGCCGGGCCAGGCCATGACAGAGGGCGTAGGTCAGGGCGGTGAGCAGAAGCATGTAGGCGATGCCCGCCGCCGTGCCCGAGGGTTTGAAGACAAACCGTGTGCCGTAGATGAGATACGACAGCATGGGTTCATGGATCAGGTACACGAAAAAGGAGGTCGCGGCCAGCCGGCGCAGCGGCACGGCGTCCCGAAGGGGCGGCCAGGCCGAAACGAGCCAGACGGTCAGCACGCCGAGGATCATGCTGTTGCGGTAGAGGATATGGTAATAGGACTGGCAGCCGTAGAGGCACTCATAGGTCGCCGTCACGGCCATAAGGGCCAGATAGCCAAGACCGACCGGCCAGGCGAAACGGGCCAGGCCGTCAAGATCGGCCCGGGTCCGGGCCAGGACGCAGCCGCCGTAGAAAAAGACCAGTCCGCTCAGTTCAATGGGAATGCGGCCCTGGGGCAGGAACATCCAGGCCGCCCAGCAGGCGACAAGGCCGGTCAGGGGCATTTCCTTGGAAAAGACGTAAAATACCGGGGCCAGCAGGAAATAGACGTAGAGGTCGCGCAGAAACCACAGCGTGTAGACCACGGGATAGCGGTAGATGCCGATAAGGAGCTTGATGTAGCCGTCGGCGTCTATGGCATGGAAGTCGCCGATGTAGGGCACCTTGTTGAAGACCTTGATGAGGATCAGGGTGATGGCGTTAAAAATGAGAAACGGTACAAGGATGCTCTTGGTCTTCTTGACGATCATGCGGCCGTAGGAGGCGGCGTCAGGCTTGTAGGTCAAAAAGAAGAGGTAGCCGGAGACGGCGAAAAAGAGCGGTACAGCCAGACGAAAGACGTTGTGGGGAAAAACGGCCAAATACACGTTCAGCGCTTCCGGCATGGCGCTGTAGTAGGCCTGCAAACCCTTTTCGGCGTGGATGCCGATGACGAAGACGACAAGGAGCGTGCGCAAGACGTCGAAACGCTTGGACGCCTCCGGCGAAACCAGGCTGCGCGTGGACATGGGTTCCTGTACGACTACCCGAGCAGGTCGAATTTAAGAAAACGCATGGACATGCCGGCCCGGCCCTGGGTGGCCGAGCGCAGGTCGGTGGAGAAGCCGAACATCCGGCGAAGCGGGGCCAAGGCCGTGACCGTCTTGTGGCCGCCCCGGTCGGCCATGTTCTCGATCTTGGCGCCCTTGGAGCCCAGCAAACCGGCCACATCGCCGATAAAGGCGTCGGGCACGCCGATCTCCAGTTCCATGAGGGGTTCCAGCAGGGCCGGCCTGGCGGCGGCCAGGGCGTTTTTGAGTGCCTGGGCGGCGGCCATGCGGCAACCGACGTCCGTGGTCTTGCCCTCGACCGGGAAGATGCCCGTCACCCGCACCCGCACGTCCTGGACCGGATGGCCGCCCAAAGGACCGCTTTGCAGGCCGTCTTCGAGGCCTTCGGCCATGGCCGCGCTCCAGGCCGGCGGATAGGCCAGGCGGTCGATCTCGAAGGAAATTTCCCGGCCGGCTCCCCGGGGCAGCGGCGATACGGCCACCGTCACCCGGCCATGATGGACGCGGTCGCCGAGTTCGCGGTCGAACACGCCCTCCCCGGCCGCCTCGGCCACGACGGTCTCCTGATAGACTACCTGCGGCTTGCCGGCGCGTGGCGAAACGCCGTATTCGCGCCTGGCCCGCTCCAGCACCACGTCGAGGTGGAGCTCGCCCATGCCCGAAAGGATCATCTGGCCGGTGTCGGGATCGTGGGCCACGGTCAAGGTCGGGTCTTCCTCGGCCAGCTTGTCCAGGACTTCCTTGAGCTTGTCGGTCTCCTCGGCGTTTTTGGGCTCCAGAGCCAGGCTGATGACCGGCTTGTAGCCGCCGATGGCCTCCAAAAGGATGGGGCTGGCCTTGTCGCACAAGGTGTCGCCCGTGGCCGCCCGGCGCAGGCCGGCGATGGCCACGATCTCGCCGGGGCCGGCCGTCTCGGCCTTTTCGCGGTGGCCGGCGTGGAGATGAAAAAGCCTCGCCGGACGTTCGATCTCGCCGCGCGTGGCGTTCCAGACGTCCTTGCCGGCTTCCAGGCGGCCGGAATAGACGCGCACGAACACCTGCCGCCGGCCGGTCTCCATGCTGACCTTGAAGGCCAGGGCGGCCAGGGGGGCGTCGGCCTCGGGCGGATAAACAATCTCGGTTTTGGTGGCGGGATCGACGCCGCGCGCCCCGCCCCGGTCGAGGGGACTGGGCAGATAGGCCAGAATGCCGTCGAGGACCGGCTGGACGCCGATGTTTTTGAGCGCCGAAGCGGCAAAAACCGGCGTGACCTTGTGCTCCAGGGTTCCCAGGCGCAGGGCGGCCTCGACAGCGGCGGCAGCCACGGCCTCGCCGCCGAGATAGGCATCCATGAGCGCCTCGTCGTATTCGCAGGCCGCTTCCACCAGCCGCTCACGCCAGGGCGCGGCATAGGCGGCTTCGTCGTCGGTCAGCGGCCGGCGTGACATCTCCTCGCCTTCGCCCGAAAAACTGATGTGCTCCATAGCGGCCAGATCGATGATGGCCGAAAGCTCCGGCCCCTGGCCCAGGGGAATGGTCACGGCCACGGGATTGGCGTGGAGTTTTTCGCGCATTGCGGCCAGGGCGGCTTCGAAATCGGCCCCGGGCCGGTCGAGCTTGTTGATTACGGCGATCTTGGGCACGCCATAAACCACGGACTGCCGCCAGACCGTTTCGGACTGGGGCTCCACCCCGGAAACGGCGCAAAAGACGCCCACCGCGCCGTCGAGCACCCGAAGCGAGCGCTCCACCTCGATGGTGAAGTCGACATGGCCCGGGGTGTCGATGATGTTGATCTGATGGTCTTTCCAGGCGCAGGTGGTGCAGGCCGAGGTGATGGTGATGCCGCGTTCCTGTTCCTCGGGCATGAAATCCATGGTGGCCGTGCCGTCGTGAACCTCGCCCATGCGATGGATGCGGCCGGAAAAATAGAGGATGCGCTCGGTGAGCGTGGTCTTGCCGGCGTCGATGTGGGCGATGATGCCGATGTTGCGCAGGCTGGCCAAGCGGTTTTTCTTGGCCCCTTTCTTCGAGCTCATGCGTCCTCCGGGCTGGGCGTCGGATCACCGGCCGCGCGGTGGGGATCGACGCCGGCGGCGAAGCGTCGCCGGCGAAAGGCCTCGGGCGGCAAGTGCGGCCACAGCCAGAACCCCTCCCGGCCCGGCCCCAGGCACAGCGGCGCGTCGGCAGCCAGGGCCAGGGCGTCGCTTGTCGCCACGTAGACGGCGTCGTAGCCGGCTTGGCCGGCTACGGAAAGGCTCCCCTGCCCCGGCAGCCAGCCGGGCAGCTCGGGACAAAAGCCTTCATGGCTATGAAATGTGCAATCCGGATGGGCAAAGGCCAGGGCTTCGGCGTCGAAGCCGGGGCCGAACACGCCGGATTTGCCGGCCACGGCGGCCCGGCGGACGTCGAGGCTGGGCGGCATTCCGGCCGGCAGGGCCAGATCGCCCAGGATGACCACGACGCCCCGGCCCTTGGCCGGCAGCTCGGCCAGGAGGCCGGCCAAGTCGCGGCGGGAAATCCGGGCGGCCGTTTCCACACCGCACAGCTCCAGGGTGGTGAGCAACGGTTTTGGCCAGGCCGCGCCCACGCGCACGGCGGCCACGTCGGGCACGCGGGCGCACAGGGCGGCCGTGACCACGGCGGACAAGCGGGCCGGGGACAGGAAATCCCGGTCGCAGGCCACGAGCACGTAATCCAGGGGGACGTCGAGAGCGGCCACGAGCAGGTCATGGCCCAGGGCGTTGCTACGCTGCCGGGAGGTCGGCAGGGGGCCGCCCATGGCCGCGTACATGGCGGCCAGGCCGGTCTTGATCCAGGCGCGCTCCCGGTCGGGCGTGCGGGCGTAGGCGGCGGCAAAGGCCGCGTCGGCAAGGCGGCCGCGTTCCAGGGCTTCGGGCCAGCGGCCCACGGGCAAGGACGTCAACGCGTTCATGGAGTCCCCGCGCGGCAAACGCAAACGGGGCGGCCAGCCGCCCCGTTTTGCCGCCGTATGGCCCCGGAAGCGGCAAGCTTCCAGAGATCGATGGTTACAACCAGCGTTTGGCCCAATGCCGCCAGCTGCCTTCGATGGCCTGGCGCTCGTTTTCGGTCAGGGTCTTTTGGTATTCAAGGTAGGACAGCTCGGCCCGCAGCTTGGAGTACTCGAGCACTTCCTCAAGATCCTTGTAATTCTCTACCGTGTACATGTAGCGCTTCCAGGCCGCGCCGTACTGGCTGGTGCGCCAGTAGAAGTCGGCCACGAAGAGTTCATGCTCGGCCATGCGCTTCTTGCAGCGGCGGATATAGTCGGCCGCTTCCTTGCCGTACTCGGTGTCCGGGAAGGTCTGTTCCAGCAGATAGAAATACTGGATGGCCTCCTGGAGGTTGTTTTGCGGCATGTCGATGGATTCGGAGCGCTTGAAGTTGGAGACGCCGACTTGGTAGAGCACGTACGGAATCTCTTCGCTTCGCGGATGGACCGACTCGAATTCCTTATAGGTTTCAGCGGCCATGCCGTAATCTTCGGTGAGGAAGTAGGCGTCGCCCAGGGCAACCGTGCCCATGGGCGTGTACGGGCTGAACGGATAGCGGTCCTTCAATTTCATGAAGTAATTGATGGCCCCATAGTAATCCTTGTCAGCCATGGACTGCCGTCCGGCCTCGTAGAGTTCCTGGGCGGTGTCCTCGGGAGGCGGCAAAAAATAGTAGTCGATCATGCCGGCGCAGCCGCCAAGAAACAGCAGCAAAAAGCTCAGAGGCAGTAAACGGCGCAACATCACATTCATGGTATATTCCCGGTATGGCCCGGTCCTGGCCGGGCGCCATGCGGCGGTCGGGTTCCTTTGGCAGGCGTCAGCGGAACCCGGCGTCTCGATGCGCGTCCTCTTACCAAATGGCCCCAAGGGGCACAACGCAAAAAATGCCGGACCCGTCGGCCGTCCGCCCAGGGCGGAGTGGTCCCACGGGTCCGGAGAAGATCAGTCTTGCGGGAACCGCGTACTGATGTAGGCGTAAGCGGCGTGGGCGGCCACGGCCCCGTCGCCCACGGCGGTGGCCACCTGGCGGCAGGACTTGGACCGGATGTCGCCGGCGGCGAAGATGCCTTCGATGCTGGTGCGCATCTCGTCGTCGGCCAGGATGAAACCCTGGTCGTCGCGGGTGAGCCCCGGCGGATAGAAATCCCCCTGGGGTTCGAAGCCGACGAACACGAAAACACCGTCCACGGGGATGGTGCGGCAATCGCCGGATTTGACGTCCCGAACCTCGATGCCGGTGACGGTATCGCCGCCGGAGATGGAGCATACGACCGTGGAGCGCAGCACTTCTATGCCCGGGTGGGTGAAGCAGCGGTCCTGAAAGCACTTCTGGCCGCGAAAATCGTCGCGGCGATGGATGAGATAGAGTTTTTTCACGAGCCGAGCCAGATACAGCGACTCCTCCAGGGCCGAGTTGCCGCCGCCGATGACGGCCACGGTCTGGTTCCTGAAGAAATTGCCGTCGCACAGGGCGCAGTAGGACACGCCCCGGCCGGCCAGTTCGCGCTCGCCCGGGATGCCCACGCGCTTGTAGCGCGCGCCGGTGCACAGCAACACGGCCTTGGCCTCGACCACCTCGCCGCCCACGTGGATGCGATGCAGCCCGTCCTCGGACTCGATGGCCGTGACCTCGTCATTGATGCGCTCGACGGCGTAGTGCCCGAGATGGGCGGCCATGGCGTCGGCCAGCTTCCAGCCCTCGATGCCGTCCGGGAAGCCCGGATAGTTCTCGATCAGATGCGTCATGAGCATCTGCCCGCCCGGCGAGAGCTTTTCGATCATGGCAACGGACACGTCGGACCGGGCCAAATACAGGGCGGCCGTGATGCCGGCCGGGCCGCCCCCGATCACGACGGCGTCGAATCGTTTCATGGATTAGAGCGCCTTCTGGGAGAGCATTTCCTTGATCGAGCTTTTGGACACGGCGCCGGTGATCTGCTCCACCACTTCGCCGCCCTTGAACAGGATCAAGGTGGGGATGGCGCGGATGCCGTACTTGCTCGGGGTGCTCGGGTTCTCGTCGACGTTCATCTTGGCCACTTTGACTTGGCCGGTGTACTCGTTGGCCAGTTCGTCGATGACCGGACCCATGGCGCGGCACGGCCCGCACCAGGGCGCCCAGAAATCCACCAGAACGGGCAGGTCGCACTGCAGGGCTTCGGCTTCGAAGTTGGCGTCGCTCAGTTGGATGGCCATGGATGCTCTCCTTTCATGGTCTGGCCGACCGCCGGGGCGGTCGGGTTTCTGGCGTTATCGGGACGGCGGGTCGCGCCGTTTGCCGTCATATCAAGGGCCGTAATCGTGCGAACCTATTGCGCCGGCGAGGCTCTGTCAACCGATGCCGCTTTGTCGAACGATTCGCGGACATAGTCCCACGGCACCTTGCGCCCTCGAGGCACGGCGGTCAGCGTCAGGTCGTGGGCAAAGCCTGCCTCGGACAGCCGGCTGCCGGCGGCCGCGATCATGACGGCGTTGTCGGCGCAAAGGGCCGGCTCGGGCAAATAGAGCGGCAGGCCGCGCCGGGCGGCCAGATCGGCCAGCATGGCCCGGATGGGACCGTTGGCGGCCACCCCTCCGGCGGCAATGAGGCTGGCCGGCGGCGCGGGCTGACGATCAAGAGCCCGCTCGAACTTGATGCGCAAGGTGTCGGCAATAGCGAAATTGAGCGAGGAGCAGGCTCGGCGCAGGGCCATGGGCCAGGCCTCGGGGTCGATGGCCCCGCCCGCCTCGGCCAGGCTTGCGGCCCGTAGCTCGGGATGGGCGGCGGCGTAGGATGCCACGGCGGTCTTGAGGCCGCTGAAGCTGAAGTCGAGATGGTCGTTGTCCAGAAACGGTCGTGGAAAAAGCGTTTTGTCCGGCGCGATCCCCCGGCCAAGCACGTCGATGTAGACCCCGCCGGGGTACGGCAGATTGAACGACTTGGCGGCCTTGTCAAAGGCCTCGCCGGCGGCGTCGTCCAGGGTGCGGCCAAGCACCTCCAGGGACAGGGCCGAGTCCAGACGCACGATCTGGGTATGGCCGCCCGACACCAAGAGCCCCAGGGCCGGAAAGGCCACCTCCCGGCCGATGGTCGCGGCCAGGAGATGGGCCTGGAGATGGTCAACCCCAATAAGGGGTTTGCCCGCAGCCAGGCTCAAGCCCTTGGCCGCGGCCAACCCCACCAGCAGGCTGCCGAGCAGTCCCGGCCCCCGGGCCACGGCAATGGCGTCGACGTCGGCCAGGTTTCGTCCGGATTCGGCGAAAAGGGCCTGCAACAGCGGCCCCATGCGCCGCAAATGCTCCCGCGAGGCCAGCTCAGGCACCACGCCGCCAAAGACGGCATGGAGATCAGCCTGGGAGGCGAGTTTTTCCAGGACGGGACGGCCGTTCTCGAAAAGCGCCACGGCCGTCTCGTCGCAGGACGTCTCAATGCCAAGACAAAGCATGTTGCTTAGTCTTTCCTGGCCCGGTTGTAGATCTCCATGACCTTGGCCACGTCATTTTTGCTGCCGATGAAAAGCGGCACCCGCTGATGCAGCTCCTCGGGTTCGATGGACAGGATGTCACGCTCGCCGTCAGTGGCCGAACCGCCGGCCTGCTCGATGACGAAGGCCAGGGGATTGGCCTCGCACAGAAGGCGCAGCTTGCCCTTGGGCTTTTTGGGATCGCGGGTGTCGGCGGGATAAAGGAAAATGCCGCCGTAGAGGAGATTGCGGTGGAAGTCGGCCACCAGCGACCCGATGTAGCGGCCGCCGTAGGGCTGGCCGCGCGGGTTGTCCGTGCCCTTAAACGCGCTGACGATCTCGCGGGTGGGCTCGTCCCAGTAGGACCAGTAGGCCTCGTTGACGGAATAGACCTTGCCGGTCTCGGGGGTGCGGATGTCGGGATGGGACAGCAGGAATTCGCCCACGCTCGGGTCCAGGGTAAAGCCGTGGACGCCCCGGCCGGTGGTGTACACGAGCATGGTGGAGGTGCCGTAGAGGAAGTAGCCGGCGGCCACCTGCTTGGCGCCCTTCATGAGCAGGTCGCACAGCTTGTCGCCGCTGCAGCCCTCGGCCACGCGGTAGATGGAAAAGATGGTGCCAACGTTGACGTTGGCGTCGATGTTGGAGGAACCGTCCAGGGGATCGAAAATGAGAAAATAATCGCCCTTGGGGAACTGGTCGGGAATGCGCACGAGGTCGGCGTTTTCCTCGGAGGCGATGGCGCACAGCACGCCGGCCCGCTCCATCCGGTGGATCAGCACCTTGTTGGCGTATTCGTCGAGCTTTTGGACCTGCTCGCCCTGGACGTTGACCTCGCCGGTGAAGCCCAGCACGTCGACGAGGCCGGCCTTGCTGACTTCCCGGGAAATGATCTTGGCGGCCAGGATCAGGTCGTTGAGCAGCCGCGTGAAGCGGCCCGAGGCCATGGGGGATTCTTTTTGATGCAACAGCAGGTGTTCGGTGACGGTGATCTGCGGCATGGCTGTTCTCCTCAAGCCTGGGCGGCAACGGCCCCGGCGCGGCTCGCGGGTTTTGCGGCCTCGTTTCAACCTACTCCCAGACCGAATTACTCACAAGATTTTCCGGGGTTGGAAAGAAAAAAAAGCCGGCGGCCGCAGCCGCCGGCCAGGAAATCGTCTGCAAGTCGTCTAGGGCGCGGTCAAATCCTTGGGCTGCGGCAACGGCTCGGTGGAGGGCAGCGCCTTGTTGGGTTCGGGCGCGGGAGCGGCTTCCTTCTTGGGTTCCGGCTTGGCGGCGCGCACTTCCCGAGCGTCGGTGAGATAGACGAGCTCAATCTGGCCGAGGTAACGGGCCTGCCAGACGTATTCGCCGCCGCCGGTCCGGATGTCGCCTTGCACCTCGCCCTTGAGGATGTCGCTCCACTTCAGCGCGGCCAGGGATTCGCCCTGCCCGCCGCCGGACCAGACCAGACCTTCGGTGGAGACCACCACCAGGGCGTCGGGATTGGGCGAGAAGCGGATCAGGTTGCGCGGATCGAAATGGACGACGACAATGCCGGCCCATTCGTTTTCTTTGAAAAAGGGCATGGCCACCATGACCACCGTGCCCATCTCGTCGGACACCACCCGCGCGCCCATCTTGCGGACCTTGTAGCGATCGGCCATGTCGAGCAAGGCCGCGTAGTCCAAGGGGCGCATGGGCGTCGAGGGCACCTGGCCGACGACGCTTCCGGAAGCGTCCACCACGGCGATGCCGGAAAGCCACGGATTGGCGGTCAGCAACTGCTGGGCCCATTCAGGGTCCGGAGCCGCGTCCTGGCTGCCCAGGGTACGCAACATGGCCAGCAGCCGCTCGTCCACGGGCATCATGAGGGCGGCCAGGTGTTGCAGGCCTTTGTCGGAGATGCCCTGATCGCTGAAGTCGATGGACGGGTCGGTGTTGATGTATTCCCGGTACAGCTTGCGGGTTTCGCGCCACTTGGTTTTCATGGTGCCGCAGCCGGCAAGGGTGCAAAGACAGACAATGGCGGCGATGGCCGCGAGAACGGTGCGTTTCAAAGCCGTATCCTCGTGCGGTTGGCGTATGCGGTGGAGGCGGTTGGCCGAAGGCGGCGGTTACGATCCGGCCCGGGTTTCCAGGCGGTTGGCCAGGGCTTCGAGAAAATCAGCCAGCCGGTTGGCCGACTTGGGTCCATCGGCGGCGGTCGTTTGGGCCGGGTCCGGGGAGGCGGCCCGGCCCGGCGAGGCCAGGGCGTCCATGAGGGCGCGCAGCTCTTCGCGTTCGGCCTCGCTTGCGGCGGCGGCCAGAAGTTCCTGATAAATGGCCCGCGCGCCGGCCAGGTCGCCCTGCTCGGCCAGGACGGCAGCCATGGTCCGGGTGCGCACGCCCTGTTCCTTGCCCTTGGCAGGCTTGGATCGGGGGCGCGGTTCGACTTCCTCGGGCGCATCCAACAACCCCGCCAGCTCCATGACCTCGCGGGCTCCTCGCAATTCCGGGCCGCCGGCTTCGGCAGGCGCGGCGGGAGCGGCCGACGGGGCAGGCGCCGTTTCCGGCGGCAGGCTCTCGGCCCCGGCCGATTCGGCGGCCAGGACTGCCGGGCTGGGGGGAGCGCTGATCGCCGCGTCGCGTTCGGCGCTCTCCTTGTCAGGTTCCGGGGCTATCGTTGCCTCGGCCTGCGGCGCATCGGCCCGGGCCTGGGCTTGCGGCGGCGCAGGGACGGCATCTGCGGCGGCTACGGCCGCCTGGGCTGCCATGGACTCGCCGCCGGCCGGTCCGGCTGGCTCCGATCCGCCGGCAACGGCGTCACCCGAGCCGGCCGGCCCGGCCGCCCCGTCGGACGGTTCAACGGAGCCGGCGGCCTGGCTCAAGCTTTTGAGGCCACGCTCCATGACCTCGGCCCAGGTGAGGGTCTGGTTCTGGAAATAGTGGGCCAGGAACAACATGGCCAGGGAGGGGTCCTTGGCCCGGGCGGCGGCGGTCTTGGACCACAGAAGCCAAACCGACGGATAGCGGGCCAGAAGCGCGCCAACGTCGGCAAAGACCTGATCAGCCTGCTCTTCCTTGCCCTGGCGGGTGAGGAGTTCGATGAGCAGGAACTTGGCTTCGAGGTGGTCGGGATGGAAGCCGATGCCGCGCGAAAGCACGGCGGCGGCCTCGTCCTGGCGGCCTTCCTCGGCCAGGCTGCGGGCCAGGGGGAAGAAGACCTTGGAGTTGGGCTCGATTTCCAGGACTTCCCGGTAGATTTCGATCTTACTGAGCATCGGCCCGCTTTCCTTCCTTGTCCCGTTCCGTCTCCTTGGCGGCGGGCGGGTCCTTGGGGAACTGGTAAAGGATCTCGTTTTCCTTGAGGTAGTTCATCTGGGACCGGGCCATTTTCTCGGTGAAGGCCTGATCGGTCTTGAGCCAGCGGATTTCCTGGCTGAGGTCCAGGGACTTGTCGTTGACGGCTTCCAGACGGTGCTTCAGCTGCTCATGCCTGGATTTGAGTTCGAGATAGGCAAAAATGCCGTTGTCACTCCATATCAGATTATAGAGCAGGAACACATTGAAGAAGATCAGCGCCGTCAGCAGGAACCTTCGCCAGATCATGTCATTGCACGACGTATTTCTTCGGACGTTTGGTATCGGACTGGGCCAGGGGCTCCTTCAGTTCGCGAAGGAAATTCTCCGTGGCCGCCTCGATGCGCAGCACGTCCTGCTCCTCCACTTCGATGTCTTCGACCTGGGAGAGAAACATCTTGAGCACCTTGAAGTCGCGCAGCAGGTAATGCCCGAACTGGAGGCGTTCCAGGTCGGGTTCGAGCTCCAGGATGGTGTGCAGGCAGTTTTCGATACGGGCGGCAAGATTGTCGTCCAGGTGCGCGCCGGACCAGGCGCCCTTGCCGAGGCCGGCTCGGGCTGGACGGACCCGGCGGCGGGCCAGCTTGGAAATGTTTTTGGCTTTCATAGCGCCTTGTCGCAAAAGGTGTTGGTCAGCGGGCGAGGCGTGGCCGCATCGCTACCGGGCGGCCTTGTCCGACCACTTCGCCTGCTTGCTGAATCCATAAAAGTAATTGACGCCGGAAACAAGGGTCAAAACCAGGGCCAGGTACAAAAGCGTCTGCCCCAGCGGCGCGGGGTCGAAGCCCCAGACGGGATAATGCAGCAGCAGCGGACACAGGGCCACCATCTGCAAAATGGTTTTGAGCTTGCCGTAACGGTCGGCGGCGATGACCACGCCGTGGTCCACGGCCATGGCCCGAAGTCCGGTGACGGCGATCTCCCGGCCGATAATGACCACGGCCACCCAGCCCTCGACCCAGCCGAGCTGGACGAGCATGACCAGCGCGGCGCTGATCAGCAGCTTGTCGGCCAGCGGGTCCAGGAACTTGCCGAAATTGGTGACCAGATTGCACCGCCTGGCCACCACGCCGTCCATGATGTCGGTGACGGCGGCGGCGATGAACACCAGCATGGCGGCAAAACAGGCTCCCCGGCTCGGAAAATAGAGCAGGAGCACCAGGATTGGCACAGCCCCGATACGGGCCAAGGTGAGGTTATTGGCAAGATTGAACATAGCGTGGTTAGTCCCTGGTGGTTTCGTGGCGCAGGCAGGCAATTAAAGCAATACCGGGCCGGCGTCAAAGCCTTCCGCCCGGCCCACCGCTGTCGTCGGCCCCGGACTCCGGCTCCCGGGCCGTTTTTCGGCGTGGGCGGTTTCCGTTTCGCCTTGGGCCGAGTGACGATCCGTCGGCTAGGGCCGCGGGTAGGCGGCGGCTTCGAGGCTACCCCGGCAGGCCGCGGCCACGTGGTCAGCCAGGGCGACAAAGGCCGCCTTGGCCGGATGGTTCCCGGGCAACAGCGCCACCGGCCGGCCCAGATCGCCGGCCGCCACCGTGGCCGGATCAAGGGGCACCGCGCCGAGAAATTCCAGGCCGAAATCCCGGGCCAGGGCCTCGCCTCCGCCTTTCTTGAAGAGGTCGATCTCCCGGCCGCAGTGCGGGCAGGCCAGGCCGCTCATGTTTTCCACCACGCCGAGGATGTTGGCGTTGGTGTACTGGAGAAAATTGATGCTCTTGCGCACGTCGGCCAGGGAGATCTCCTGGGGCGTGGTCACCAGCAGGCACAGGGCGTCGGGCACGGTCTTGAGCACGGTCAGGTGCTCGTCGCCGGCCCCTGGGGGCGAATCGATGACCAGATAGTCGAGGTCGCCCCAGTCCACGTCGGCGATGAACTGGCGGATGGCAGTGGTTTTCATGGGGCCGCGCCACAGCACGGCCGCGTCGGGATCGGCCAGAAGCGATTGCATGGAAACCACGGAAAGATTGTCGCCGAAGCGCTTGGGAGCGATGGCCGCCTCGCCGCCGGCGGTCATGGCCCCGGTCAGGCCGAGCATGCCCGGCACGCTCGGGCCGTGGAGATCCACGTCCAAAAGCCCTACCCTGGCCCCGCCGGCGGCCAGGGAGCAGGCCACGTTGACGGCCACCGTGCTCTTGCCCACCCCGCCCTTGCCGCTCATGACCACGAGCTTGTAGCGGATGCGCTCCAGGGTCTGGCCGATGCGGGCCTGGCGGCCGTCGCTGCCGGCCGCCGTCCCCAGGGGCTTGCCCGGTCCGGAGCAGCCGCGACAGGAATCGGATTGCGTCATGAGGCCAACTCCTTCACGAAGCCTGCCAGCCGTGGGTTCCGACGAGGTCCACGAACATGACCCCGCCAAGATCGCGCACGATGACCCGGCCGTTTTCCCGGCGCACCAAGCATAGGGTCTGGTTTCGCCGCGAGGTCCCCACCGGTATGACCATGCGCCCGGCCGGGCCGAGCTGGGCCACCAGCGGGGCCGGAATCTTGGGTCCGCCGGCGGCCACCAAAATGCGGTCAAAGGGGGCCTTTTCGGGCCAGCCCAGGGTGCCGTCGTCGAGCTTAAGCCGCACCCGGTCGTAGCGCAAGGTGTCGAGCCTGGCCCGAGCCTGTTCGTAGAGGGGCTTAATCCGCTCCACGGTGTAGACCTCGGCCCCGAGTTCGGCCAGCACGGCGGCCTGGTAGCCCGATCCCGTGCCGATCTCCAGGACCTTGTGGCCCGGGGCGACCTCCAGCAGTTCCGTCATCCAGGCCACGACATAGGGCTGGGAAATGGTCTGCCCGTGACCGATGGGCAGCGGATGATCCTCGTAGGCCTGGGGAATGAGCGCCTCCTCGACGAAGAGGTGGCGCGGCGTCTTGCGCATGGCCCGCAGCACCTCGGGCCGGGTCACGCCCCGGGCTTCGATCTGCTCCCGCACCATGCGTTCCCGGCTGCGCCGCAAATCGGTCTTGACCCCGGTGGCGTTCATCAGCTTCCTTTCGCCGGGAAGCATCCTTCCCCGCGCCATTCCAATCCTCTTCGGAAAACAGAATTTCCGCCTCAAGTCAACGCCTTGCGCCTTGACACGGCCGGTTCGTCGATGCCAACTGACGCGGATCACCAAGGAGGCATTCATGTTGACCACCCGCGACCTCATGACCGAGGATCTCATCGCGTTGCGCCACGACGACAGCCTGCTGTCCGCCAAGCGGACCATGGAAGAGGCGCGCATCCGCCATCTGCCCATCATCGACGGTTCCGGGGCCTTCGTGGGGCTTGTCACCCACCGCGATTTGCTCGCTGCCTCGGTGTCTCGGCTGGCCGAGATCGACGCCCAGACCCAGGAGGACATCTACGCCGGCATTCCGCTGCGCGAGGTCATGCGCGCCGACGTGGCTATGGCCACCCCGGACCTGCCCCTGCGCCAGGCCGCCGAGGTGCTGCTCACCCAGAAGTACGGCTGCCTGCCCGTGGTCGAGGGCGGCAAGCTCGTCGGCATCCTGACCGCTTCGGACTTCATTCGCCTGAGCCTGGAACTCATGGACGCCCTGGAGGCATCGGAAAAACTCGAGTGTTTGACCGAAAACGATTAACCTCGGGAATCCTTCGACAAGCGTCGCGCGCGAGCCGGCCCTGACTATGGCGGACAGCGTTTTTTGTCAAAAGAGTATTGACTTCCGGCTTGTGAAATTTTACGCTTTTCTACTGAATTACGGCGGCGGAGCAGTTGCCTGACGCCCCGCCTGCGTAGTCGCAGCGGCAAGGTCATTTTCACCGTTTCTTGGAGCTTAAGGAGGGAGTTGGATGCGTTCCAAGGTCATGCTTTCCGGGTTGATCGTTATGGTGTGCAGCCTGGCCCTGGCCACGGCGGCCTTTTGCGAGGGCGGCAAGTTCAGCGACATCGTGGATGCCAAGTCCACCTTGTGCTACCCCCTCGAACTGACCTTCAAACGGCCGTCCGGGGTCCTCAAGACCAGCTTTGCCCCGGTCAAGTTTTCCCACGGCCAGCACGCTTCCGTGGCCTGCGTCACCTGCCACCACATGTGGGACGGCAAGGGCGAAATCCAGGGCTGCGCCGAAGCCGGCTGCCACGACAACCTGAAGGATCGCCAGGAAGCCACGTCCTACTTCCGCGCCTTCCACGACAAGAATGCCGACAACAGCTGCCTGGGCTGCCACATGAAGCTCAACGTGGAGCGCAAGGCCAAGGGCCAGAAGCCCCTGTCCGTGGCTCCCTGCTCCAACAACGGCTGCCACGTGGCCGCGAAGTAGCATTTTCAGGCAACTATCGCCGCCAACGAAACGCCCCCGCCTCGCGGGGGCGTTTTTTATTTGGGCATCTCGTTTGTCGCCAGCGGCCTGGGCTTCCCGGGCGGGCGCGGCCTCATGCCCTTCGCGATAATCGTGCGCGGCGCTGTCTGGACAACGAACGAGGATCAAGTATCTTCGCATGGAGGCACGCGATGCGGCGCTTGGCCCCCCCCCCAGCGCCCTGCGAGCCGGTTCCAAAGGGTCTCCCGGACAAACGCGAGAGGCCTCGGCCACGGGTCGCGCCGCGAGCCGCGCCAGGAAACCGGATTGAATCCGGCGATCTTGCCCCCGACCCACGCGCCGCGTATGTTCCGTGGAAGCCTTTTGCTTGTGAAATGAAGCGCGAAGTCGCCGTGTCCCCCCGACCGCGACCCGTCCCCTTCAGCCCCGACATCGGCCAAGGATCGCCATGCCCAGCCGCGTCATCGACATCTCGCTGCCCCTGCCCGCGACGCCCTCCGTGCCCGGCGATCCGCCTTTCGACCGCCGCGTGTTTCTCCACCACGCCGCCCACGGCTGCGAAGCCGCCTCCTGGTCGATGAGTGCCCACGCCGCCGCCCACATCGATTTCCCGGCCCATTTCCTCCCGGGCGGCAAACGGGCCGGCGACTATCCGGCCGAAGCCTTTTTCCTGCCGGCCGTGGTGGTGGACTGCGGCCAGATCCTGCGCCTTGGCCCCGAGCTTCTGGCCGGGGCCGATCTCCGCCCCGGCGAGGCCGTGCTCTTTGCCACCCGCAATTCCCGGGAACGCCGTTTCGCCGGCCCGGATTTCCCGGCCGACTTCGCCGCCGTTACGCCTTCCCTGGCCCGGGACCTCGTCAGCCGGGGCGTCGTCCTGGCCGGCATCGACGCCATGAGCATCGAGCCCCTTGATGATCCCGCCTATCCCGTCCACACCATCCTGCTCTCGGCCGGCGTCCTCATTCTGGAAGGCCTTGATCTCTCGGAAGCGCCGGCCGGCCGCTGCCGCCTCGTCTGCCTGCCCCTGGCCGTGCCCGAGGCCGAAGCCTCACCAACCCGGGCCGTGCTTCTGGTTTGACCCGATTTGGGAGACGCTGGGGACAGATCGTTGCGCGGCACGGGCTGCACGGCATTTCCGGCAGCATACGAAACGGCTGTCCGCCTTTCCTGGCCGGCGGCCGCAGGCTCCAGATCGCGAGAGGATGAAAAGGAAACGCCGGGGAGAACATCGTCGGCTGGAAGGCTGCCGCGCGAATCAGCGTGTCGGCGGATACAGGAGCCAGATGCGCCGTTTGGCGGCTTTTTTCCCGAATACGGCGGTTATGTCGGCCTCATACGTTGGCGAGTAATGGACGGCGGCCAAACGCAGCATCAACGCCACGCCCTGGTTGTGGCCCACGGGCGTGATCTGCCGGCCCGGCCAGGGCGCGCGGTCTCCGAGGTAGGGAAGCAGATAATTAAGCGCCTTGCGCGGCGTGCCCGCCTCGGCTGGCGTCAGCGACCAAAGATCAAGCCCCAGCCGGTCGCCGAGCTGCATGAGCCGAAACAGCCCTTCCAGATTGCTCAAGCTGTAGCTGAACGACCGGGTGCGGGCCAGTTCCAGGGGCTGGGTTCCATCCGGCCGGACCTGGGCGGCCAGCCGAGCGGGGAAACGGGCCAAGGCCTCCCGGGCCAAGTCGTTTTTGCCGCAAAAGAGCGCCAGCCCCGCCGTTTGCACGTCATACCACGTTCCGTGGTTGTTGGCCGCTTCCCGGGCCTGCCGACCCTGGGGACTGGCCTGGAGCCAATCCAGATAGGCCTGCATCCAAGCCCGCAGTCCATCCAAATCCTGCGCGCTCCAGGCCGGCGAGCCGACGAGCAGACTGGCCGCGTCGCACACCTCGGGCAGTCGGCGCAGATCGATGAGGCCAAAGCCCGAACCCTCGGTCTGGCCCGGCACGAGCTGGCCGTAGCGCAGATGCGGCTGCATGGCCGTGGCCGGATCGAGAAAAAAGGCCCGCAGCAGCCCGGCCGCCTTGGCGGCCCACTGCTCCTCGCCGGTCAAGGCATAGCCCAGGGCCAAGGTTCCCACGGCGTCGGCGAGCTTCTCGAACGTCCTCACATCGCCCTTTTGGGCGTCGGGATGGACCTCGCCGTCCTTGCGGATCGGGGGCAGGCCGTCGGGCTTGTTGGGATCGGGCCACCAGTACGGGGCGCGGGACACGTAGTCCCGGGGATCGACGCTTGGCGAGGGGAGCTTTTTGTCCGTGACCGTGAGCCGGCCCACGGCCATGGCCTCGGCGCACTCCTCGCGCAACTGCCCCAGGGCCGGGGCCAGGGCGGGCTCGCCGGCGGCCAGGGCCGCCTTGGTGCGTTGCAAGTCGGCTTCGGCCGCAAAAAGGAGGGCTGGCCGTTGGGCGGCCTGGGCCATGGCCAGCCAGCACAGGGCGAAAACGGCAAGGCAGGCCGCCCGAAACGGCCAGCCCGGGCGCAGACGCGTCAAAGGCATCGGGAAAGCTCCTTGGCGGATCAGCCGACCAGACGCTTGGCCAGATCCAGGGCGGCGGCCAGGCTGCTTACGGCCGCCTTGCCCGTGCCGACCAGCTCGAAGCCCGTGCCGTGGCCCACGGAGGTGCGCACAAAGGGCAGGCCAAGGGTCACGTTGACCGTGTCCTTGAAGTGCAGAAGCTTCAGCGGCGGCAAGCCCTGGTCATGGTACATGGCCAGGATGGCGGAAAATTCGCCCTGGGCCGCCCGGTAGAAAAGCGTGTCCGCCGGCAGCGGCCCCACGGCCGCGATGCCCTTGGCCCGGGCCGCTTCCACGGCCGGACGCACCACCGCTTCGTCCTCCTGGCCTAAAAGCCCCCCCTCCCCGGCATGGGGATTGAGGCCGCACACGGCAATGGGTTTGTCCGCCACGCCAAGGCGCGTGACGTAGTCCCAGGTCAGGGCCAGGCAACGGGCCACCCGGTCGTAGGTGACAAGGGACGGCACCTTGGCCAGGGGCGGATGGGTGGTGACCAGGCTCACACGCAGCACCGGGCCGCACAGGTGCATGCAGACGCCCTTGCGGCCGACGCCCGAACGTTCGGCCAGAAATTCGGTATGGCCGGGAAAGGCGAAGCCGGCGGCATTGAGCGCCGCCTTGGACAGCGGCCCGGTGACCAGCCCCCAGTCGGGATGGGCGGCCAGGGCGGCCAGGGCCAGCTCCAGACTTTCGCCGGCGGCCCGACCGCCTTCGGGCGTCTCCTTGCCGGGCGCGACCGGCAGCCCGGCCAAGCCCTGAGGCTCCAGGAGAAATACGCCGGCCGAGGCTTCGGCCACGGCGTCGTAGTCGGGCAGGCGCGTCCAGAACGGGGCCAGCCCCAAATGCGCGGCGTGCCAGACCAGGGCCGTTTCCGAGCCAATGAGCGCCACGGGACGATCGCCTTTCGGCGCGTCCGGTCCGCCGAGCAGCCGGCAGGCCAGTTCCGGTCCCAGGCCGCCAGCGTCGCCCAGGGTAAGGAGAATCGGTTTTTTCAAAGGAGATTGGGCAGTCATGAGGCGTTTCCGTCCTGCTGGGGCATTTTTCACAGCCTAGCCGACTCTTTTGCCCGCCGCAACCTCTTCAAATTCCGGCAGAACCCTGGCCCCATATGCCCATGGTCCGTCTGGCCAACAGCCTCCCCAAGCAGAGACTTGGGGAGGAAAGGCCGCGCTGTCCGCCTAACCTTCGGGGGTCAAGGCCACGGCGGCCAGAGGCGGCAGGGTCAGGGAGAGGTACTCGGGCCAGTCGCCGTAGGCCGCCGGCCGGGCCATGACGCCGCCGCCGTTGCCGATGTTGCCGCCGCCGAAAAGCGCGGCGTCGGAATTGAAGATCTCGCGCCAGAAGCCGGGGATGCGGCAGCCCACGGCGTAGTTCTCGCGCACGATGGGGGTGAAATTAAACGCCCACAACACCGGCGACCCGTCCGGGGCCTTGCGCAGGAAAGTGATGACCGAGGCGGCGTAGTCGGAAAGATCCACCCACTCGAATCCCGTCCAGTCGTTGTCGCTGTCGTGCATGGCCGGATAGGCCTTGTGCAGGGCATTGAGCGCCCGCACCAGTTCCGCCGCGCCTTGATGGTTGGGGAAGTCCATCAGCGCCCAATCCAGCGGCTCCCGGGAGTTCCATTCCTTCCACTGGCCGAATTCGCAGCCCATAAAAATGAGCTTCTTGCCCGGATGGGCCCACATGTAGGCCAGAAAGAGGCGCAGGTTGGCCATCTGCTGCCACTGGTCGCCGGGCATCTTGGAAATGAGCGCGCCCTTGCCGTGGGTGACCTCGTCATGGGACAGGGGCAGGATGAAATTCTCATGGAAGGCGTAGAGCATGGAAAAGGTGAGCTGATTTTGGTGGTAGCCCCGGTAGATGGGGTCCTTGGCGAAATAGCTCAGGGTGTCGTTCATCCAGCCCATGTTCCACTTGAAGGTGAACCCCAGGCCCCCGGTGTAGACCGGCCGCGACACGCCGGCCCAGGAGGTGGATTCCTCGGCGATCATGGCCGCGCCGGGAAAATGCTCGTGGACCACGACGTTGAGTTCACGCAGCATCTCAATGGCCGCGATGTTTTCCTTGCCGCCGTACTTGTTGGGAATCCACTGCCCTTCCCGGCGGGAGTAGTCGAGGTAGAGCATGCTGGCCACGGCGTCGATGCGCAGGCCGTCGAGATGGAATTCCTTGAACCAGTACAGCGCGTTGGCCAGAAGGAAGTTTTTGACCTCGTGGCGGTCGAAATTGAAGACGTAGGTGCCCCAGTCGGGGTGCTCGCCCTGGCGCGGGTCCTCGTGCTCGAAAAGCCCGGTGCCGTCGAAGCGGCCCAGGCTCCAGGAGTCCTTGGGAAAATGGGCCGGAACCCAGTCGAGAATGACGCCGATGCCGTTTTGATGACAGACGTCGATCAAATAGCGCAGGTCCTCGGGCGAACCGAAGCGCGAGGTGGGGGCGAAGTAGTGGCCGACCTGATAGCCCCAGGACTCGTCCAGGGGATGTTCGGCCAGGGGCATGAACTCGATGTGGGTGAAACCCAGGTCGCGCACGTAGGGCACCAGGGTCTCGGCCAGGTCGCGGTAGGAGTAAAATGAGCCGTAATCGGCGGTTTTCCAGCGCCAGGAGCCGGCATGGACTTCATAGATGGCCACCGGATCGGTCAGCGGCAAGCCCCGTTCCCGGCGCTGCTCCATCCAGGCCCCGTCGTTCCAGGCGTAGCTGTCCAAGTCCCAGGCCCGGGCGGCCACGCCGGGGCGCATCTCGGTGCAAAAGGCGAAGGGATCGGCCTTTTCCACCACCTCGCCGTTTTGCTGGGTGACGGAGAATTTGTAGAGCCAGCCTTTTTCAAAGCCCGGGATGGAGCCGGCCCAGATGCCCGAGGCGGCCACGGGATGTAGGGATTGCACGCCGGGGGTCCAGCCGTTTGCATCGCTGACAACCGACACGGCGCGGGCGTTGGGGGCCCAGACGGCGAAGCGGTAGCCCGGTCCGTCCGGCCCGTCGTAGGGATGCGCGCCCAGGAGCCGGTAGAGGTCCCAGTGCTTGCCCTGGCCGAAGAGAAAAATGTCGAGTTCGCCCAGGGCCACGGGCAGACAAGGCGGCACGGAGGAGGCAGGGGCAGTGGACATGGGAACTCCTTTGGCGGGCGGGCTGGCCCTTGATCCAGGCGGTCCCGGCGCGTCGGATCGGGTGTCGCCTTCTCGAAAGCGCGCCAGCGCCGTTAACGAGCAAGGCGGTAAAACACTCTTGATTGTTTCGGGTCGCGCTGCAAGGCCGAGGCGACGTCAATGCCGCGTCGAGCTCGCGACGGCTCAGATGTCGGCCCCAAGCTCCCGGTAGAGATTGATGTAGTTCTTGGCCGCCTTTTCCCAGGAATAATCGGCCCGCATGGCCCGCACGACCATGGCCTTCCAGGCTTCGGGGCGGTCCCAGAGTTCCAGGGCGTCGAGGATGGCCCGGTAGAAAAGTTCGGGGTCTGGTTCGGAGAAGGTGAATCCCGTGGCTTCGGGATCGGGCCAGGGCACGATGGTGTCGCGCAGCCCGCCCACGGCCGTGGCCACGGGCGGCGTGCCGAACCGCAGGGCGTACATCTGGGTCAGGCCGCAAGGCTCGTAGCGCGAGGGCATGAGGAAGATGTCCGAGCCGGCCTGGATGCGGTGGGCCAAGTCCTCGGTGTAGCCGACGCGCACGGCCAGCCGGCCGGGGTAGTTCTCCATCATGTCCAGCAGCACGGCCTCGTAGTCGAGGCTGCCTTCGCCAAGGACCACCACGGCGGCGTCCTTTTCCATGACGCGGCTCATGATGTCGATCAAGAGATCAATGCCCTTCTGGTCGCGGATGCGGCCGATAAAGCCCAGGATGGGCCGCTTGAGGAACCGGCGGGCAAGGCCTAGCTCGGCCACGAGGTTGCGCTTGCACACGGCCTTGCCCGAAAGGTCGTCGGGGCTGTAGGCGCTTGGCAGGTGGCGGTCGTTTATCGGGTCCCAGACGGTGTAGTCCGCGCCGTTGAGGATGCCGCGCAGTTGCGAGGCGCGCTTGGTCAGGATGCCTTCCAGGCCGCAGCCGAACTGGGGCGAGAGGATCTCCAGGGCGTAGGTGGGGCTCACGGCCGTGATGATGTCGGAATACGCCAAACCGGCCTTGAGCAGGTTAAAATCGCCCCAGAATTCCGCGCCGTCCATGCCCCAGGCCTCCTTGGGCAGACCGGAGTCGAAGAAGAGCCGCGAGGCGAACCGGCCCTGGAAGGCCAGATTGTGGATGGTCATGACGGTTTTGGTGTTGCGCCAAAACGGCGCGGCCGGGCGCAGGAAGTGCAGATAGGCCGGCACCAGGGCGGCCTGCCAGTCGTGGGCATGGACAATGGCCGGCGCGCCGTCCAGCCGGCTGGCCCAGGCCATGGTGGCCCGGCAGAAGAAAATGAAGCGCTCGCAGTTGTCGAAATAGTCGCCGTCGTGGGTATTGTAATAGAAACGCCGATCGAAGTATTCGCCGCGTTGGACGAAATAGACCGGCACGTCGTCGCAGGTGGCGGTGTAGATGTCGGCGGTAATCGGCGCCCAGGGATAGCCGACGCGGCATTTGGAATAGATCAGCCGCAGCTGGTGGTCGCCGTGGTTGAGGCGGCCGTAGTAGGGCGCGATCAGCGCGACGTTGACGCCCTGGCGCTTGAGTTCCTTGGGCAGCGCGCCCATGACGTCTCCGAGACCGCCGGTCTTGGAGAAAGGATACATTTCCGAAGCGACAAAGAGGACCTTGTGATGAAACTTCATCGCGCTCCTCGGCAGGGCCGGTTCTCTTCCCTTGCGCCGCGGCCATCCGCGGGCCTGGGGAATGTGGTCCGTGACTCCCGTCAACCGCCCCGGGCGGCCTTTGGGGCAACAAGGCGCGGCGGAAGTCCTTTGCCGCGTCCTTGTCTGATTGTCGGCCGTTTCACAGCGGTTTGACCCGGTTCAAAAGCGTGGCATAGTCACGCAGAATCCGCTCATGGTCGAAGCACAAGGGCTTGGGCCACTGCCCCACGGGAAAGACGGACAGGTTCTTGGCGTCGTCGCCGGCGGCCAGTTCGTCGGGGTCCAGGGCCTGGGCGATGTAGACGACGCTTAAGGTATGCTGCCTGGGATCGCGCGAGGGGTGGGAATAGACGCCTAAAAGGCTCGTCAGCTCCACGGTAAGGCCGGTCTCTTCCTTGGCCTCGCGGATGGCGGCGGCCTCGGCCGATTCGCCGTAGTCCACGAATCCGCCGGGCAGGGCCCAGCCGTAAGGTTCATTGAGGCGCTCGATGAGCACCACGCCTCGTCCCGGCAGATGGATGACGGCGTCCACCGTGGGCACGGGATTGCGGTAATGGACGATGGAGTGGCCGCATTGCGGACAGGGTTTGACGAGGGCCATGGTCGCATGCTCCAGACGGGCGCGGCGGCTGTCAGTGGGCGGCTTGCCGGCCCGGTTTCCCGAAAAAGTCTCAACCAATTATAAAGATACGGCTTTTTCTATTTCCAAGGGTACGCGAAATGAATCCCCCTGACAAGATCGTTTTGGAACATGCCGGCGCCCTTGGCGATTTTTTCCTGGCTTGGCCGGTTTTTCTATCGGTCGTCCGGCATTTTCCCGGTGTTGCGGCCTTTGTCGCCGTCCGTCCGTCCCTGGCCGGCTATCTCGCGCCTCTGGCCGCGCCCTGCCCGCCCCCGCTGCGCCGAACCCTCGACCTACGTTTCGCCGCTTCGGTCTGGCCTAAGGAACTGGACGACGCCCTGGTGGTCCGGCCCGGCTTGGCCGCCCGGCCGGACCTGCCGGCAAGCGACCGTTTTCTGTTTCTGCCTGGGGTCGTGCCGGGCAGCCTGGAGAGTCCCCGGGAGTTCTACCGCAAGGCCCTGGAAGCCCACGGCATCCCCTGGGCCGAGGACTGGCGCGAGACCTTTCAAGCCCTTTTCGGCGGCCATGCCCCGACCACGGACGACGTGCTGCTGTTTCCCGGAGCCGGCCACCCGGACAAATGCTGGCCCCTGGAGCGCCTGGCCGCCTTGGCGCAAGGGCTGGCCGAACGGGGGCTGCGTCCTGTTTACGTTCTTGGGCCGGCGGAACAGGAACGCGGCCTTGGCCCGGCCGGGTGGAACATGGTGATGCCGGAGACGGTGGAGGATTTGTCGCGGCTGCTGCGCGCGGCCCGGGCGGTGGTTGGGCCGGACTGCGGCCCCTTGCATCTGGCCGGCCTGCACGGCGTGCCAGGGGTGGCGGTCTTCGGCCCGACCTCGCCCCGCCAGTGGGGGCCGGCCGGCCTGGACGTCGTGACGGCGGGGATGGCCTGCGCGCCGTGCACGGCCATGACGTCCGGCGATTTCGCCGCCGCCTGCCCGCGCCCCCTGCCCTGCCTGGCGGATGTCAGCCAAGAGATTGTTTTGAAACGGCTTGTCGCTCTTGCGAGGAAAATGCCTGTTGCCGACCCAGAGCCGGATCAGCCGGCAACGGCAACGGGCAGGTAGCCGGCCGCCTCCAGGGCGGTTAAGGGCGTTGCGCCCTGGCGGAAGATGGTCAGCCGCTTGCCGCCGGCCAGTCCAGCTACGGTTGAGGCCGGGCCGCCGGCCGGGGAAGCGCCGGCTATCAGCACCGCGTCCACGGCAGCCGTCACATGCTGGTCCAGTTCCTCGGGCGTGGCGGCGGGCGGGCCGCCGCTGACGTTGGCGCTGGTCGCCACCAGCGCCCCGCCGGCCAGCCGGCACAGGGCCGCCGCTGTTTCGTGGGGCGTAAAACGCACCGACACCCGGCCGTTGGCGTCCTTGACCAGCCCGGGCAGGGCCTGCCGGCACGGAACCACCAAGGACAACGGGCCGGGCCAGAAAAGCGCGGCCAGTTCGCCGAAATCGGCTCCAAGCGGCCCGGCGGCGAAGCCCGGCGGCACGACCGCGTCCAGTTGGGCCAGCTCGCCGACCAGAAGCGGCAAGGGCTTGTGGGAGGGCCGTCCCTTGATGGCCACGATGCGCTCCAGGGCGTCAGCGTTGTCCGCCAGCGCACCCAGGGCGAAATAGGTTTCCGTGGGATAGACCACGCAGCCGCCGGCGCGCAGGATGGCTGCCGCCCGGGCCAGGGATGTCGTGAGCATGGATGCGCCGCCTGAAGTGTTTGCCGCGTCCCGGAGCGCCGGGCAGGCGGCAATTGGACTTGCCGCCCCGGACGGGCTATGGGCCAAGGCAACCTAGCACCAATGTCCCCAAGGGAAAAGGACCGCCATGCCCATCGATCCGCGCCGCCCCGCCCTGCCGCGACTCCCCGTCCCTTCTCCCCATTTTTTACCGGCCGTCCTGGACGCCCTGCCCTTTTGGGCCCTGACCACCGAACAAAAAGAATTGCGCCGCTCCCTGGCCGGCCTGCTCCTGGCCCAGGGGCCGGGCCAGCCCGACTGCGCCGCCGCCGCCAAGGGGCTTATCGCCTACGCCGTCCAGCGCGACCCCTTTGACCGGGAGTCCCTGGCCCTGGCCGCGCAAACCCAAGCCGCCGACCCGTTCTTGCCGGCCAAGGCGGCGGCCGTGACCGGCCTGCTCGCCGCGCTGCCGAACCTCGACGACGACGAGGTCTCCTACGCGGCCATCGCCGCCAGCGGTGATCAAGAACTCCTCATCCGCTATCTGGAGATCGCCGCCCGCGACAACGCCGCCGGCCTGGCCCGCCTGGCCCCGGCCTTCCCCGCCCTGTGTCGCCTGCCCGACGCTGACCAGGCCAGCGCGCTCCTGGCCGGCTTTGCCCCGGTCGTGCCGCCGCCGCTTTTTGCCCGCCTGGAGGCCGAATTCGCCTTGTTGCGACGCCCGCCCGAGGCCGCCCTGGAAAAGCTTCTCGCCCTAGACGCCGAGACCTGGGGACTGTTTGCCCTGGTCGGCGCCTCCCACTGCCTGGAACGCCTCGGCGACAGGCCGGCTGCCCTGGCCGCCTGTCTGGCCGCCAGGCGCGTCCTGACCCAGCACGTCAACCTCACGCTTCGGGCCTTCGAGCTGTCGCGCAGGCGCGAAACGCCGCCCCCGGCCCGGGCCGGCGAGGCAGCGGTGTGTCTGTATTCCATGAACAAGGAGGTGCTTTTTAGGGAGTGCCTGACCCACCTGGCCGCTACCGACCTTGGCGAGGCACTGGTCGCGGTCCTGGACAACGGCTCCACGGACGGCACCGCAGCCATGCTCGAAGCCATGGCCGACCGTTTTCCGGCCGGCCGATTCGTCATCGTGCGGCTGCCGGTCAACATCGGCGCGCCCGGGGCGCGCAATTGGCTCCTGTCCGTGCCCGAGGTGGCGGCCTGCGAACATGTCGCCTTTCTCGACGACGACGCCTTTCCCGAGGGCGACTGGCTCTCGCGCCTGCTGGCCACGGCCCGGGAGCATCCCCAGGCCGGGGCGGTCGGTTGTTCCATCACCGACTGCCAGCCGCCGCGCGACCACCAGTCGGCCGACTTCAATCTTTTCCCGCCGCAAATGGGCAAGCCGGCCATGGCCGAGGCCAAGGAGCGGCTTTTTGTCTGCGAACCCTGCCGGGGCGCGGCCGACCTCGGGCTTTTCGCCTACGTCCGTCCCTGCCTGTCGGTGTCAGGCTGCTGCCACCTGCTGTCGCGGCAAGCCATCAAGGCGGCCGGCCCTTTCGACATCCGCTTCAACCCCACCCAGTTCGACGATCTGGAGCGCGACATCCGCTCGTTTTTGGCCGGCTTCCCCAGCGTCTACGACGGAACCGTGCGGGTGCGCCACAAACAGGGATCAAGCCTAGCCCTGGCCCAGACCCAGGCCCAGGTGAGCCAGGTGCTCGGCAACAAGATCAAGCTCGAATACTGCGTGTCCGACGCCGACGCCGACCGGCTGTGGCGCGACAATCTGGCCCTGCTGGGGCGTGATTTAAAGGTAAAGGCGGCTGCCGTGGAGGCGCTTGGGGCGTAGGTAATCATCGGGGCTCTGCCCCGCGCCCCGCCGGGGGGATGATCCCCCCGGACCCCTCATTTATGGGAGAACGATCAATCCAGGGTCTGCCGGTAGCGCTTGACCCCGATCCCCACCGACACGAGCAGGAAAAGCCCGATGGGCCACATGTGCGGCACGATGTCCACAAACGTGTTGCCCTTGAGCACGATGCCTCGCACCACCCGCAGGTAATGGGTCAGCGGCAAGGCCGAACCCAGCCACTGGGCCCACTGGGGCATGCCCTGAAAAGGGAACATGAAGCCGGACAACAGGATCGAGGGCAGGAAGAAGAAAAACGACATCTGCACGGCCTGCAACTGGTTCTGGGCGATGGTGGAAAAGGTGATGCCCACGCCCAGATTGGCCGCGATGAAGGGAAATGAGACCAAGAATAAAAGCGGCAGGCTGCCCACGAACGGCACGGCGAAGAGCAGCTTGGCCGCCAGCACGATCAGCATCATCTGGACGTACCCAACCACAATATAGGGCAAGATCTTGCCGAGCAGCACTTCCGTGGGCCGCACCGGGGTGATGAGCAGGTTTTCCATGGTGCCCCGCTCCCGTTCGCGGGTGATAGCCAGCGAGGTGATGATGACGAGCGTCATGGTCAGCACCACGCCCATGAGTCCGGGCACGATGTTGTACTGGGTCACGGCCTCGGGGTTGTAGCGGGCGTGCAGACGCAGATCGACCGGGCCGTCCTTGGCCCGCAGGGACAGCAACGGGCCGGTGAGGTCGCGGTTGAAGGCGTCGGTGGCCGCCTGGCGGATGGCGGCCACGGCGTTGGAGGTGGCGGCCGGATCGGTGGCGTCGGCTTCGAGCAAAGCCACCGGACGCACGCCCCGGACCAGATCGCGGCCGAAGTTTTGGGGAATGGTCAGGACGAACTGGATGCGGCCCAGGCGCAACAGTTCGTCGGCCTCGGCTTCGGAAGCAATTTCCTTGGTGAACTTGAAATAGTCGCTGTTTTTCATGGCCGCGGCCATGTCCCGGGAAAAGACCGAGCGGTCGTTGTCCAGGATGGCCGTGGGGAGCTGTTTGGGGTCGGAGTTGATGGCAAAGCCAAACAGGATAAGCTGCAACAGCGGAATCCCGACCATCATGGCAAAAGTCAGGCGATCCCGGCGCATCTGGGTGAATTCCTTGGACACCATGGCCCCGAAACGGGCCGGGGAAAAACCGAGGAAGCCGGCCATCACGACACCGCCTTGCGCATGAGGCTGATGAAGACCTCTTCGAGGTTGGAGGCAATGCGCCGCAGGGTCAGCGGCGGCGCGGCGTAGGGGGCGAGGCTTTTGGCCAGGGCGTCGCCGTCGCGGCCGCTGACGTGGAGCGTCACGCCAAAGGCCACCACCTGCTCCACCCCGGGCAGGCTGCGCAGCTTGTCGATGAAGCCGTAGAGGTCTGGGCCGCTTATTTCGTAGGTGAAAAGCCCTTCCTGAGCCACGATCTCGCTCACCGTGCCGGTGGCCAGCAAGTGGCCGTAGGCGATGTAGGCCAGCCGGTGGCAGCGCTCGGCCTCGTCCATGTAGTGGGTGGAGATAAGGGCGGTAATGCCCTCGCCGGCCAGTTTGTGGACCTCGTCCCAGAAATCCCGCCGGGCCATGGGATCGACCCCGGCCGTGGGTTCGTCCAGGAGCAGCAGGCGCGGTGCGTGGATCATGCAGGCGGCCAGGGCCAGGCGCTGTTTCCAGCCGCCCGAGAGCGTGCCGGCCAGTTGGTCGCGAAACCGGCCCAGGTTCATGCGTTCGATGGAACGGGCAACCCCGGCCTCCCGGTCGGCCACGGCGTACATGCGGGCGATGAAATCGAGGTTTTCCCGCACGGTCATGTCTTCATAAAGGGAAAACTTCTGGGACATGTAGCCCACATGGGGCTTAATGAGCTCGGCCTGCTCCCGCACGTCGAAGCCCAGGCAGGTGCCGTGGCCGTCGTCGGGACGCAGCAACCCGCACAACATGCGAATAAACGTGGTCTTGCCCGAGCCGTTGGGGCCGAGAAAGCCGTAGATCTCGCCCCTGTTCACCCGCATGTCGATGTGATCAACCACGGTCTTGCGGCCAAAAATCTTGGTCAGCCCGGTCACGTCGATGACGGCTTGGCCCCCTTGGGCGTTCACGGCTTGGCTCCTGAACCGGCCGGCTCCAGATACACGTCGATGGGCAGTCCCGGATGCAGGCGCGGCGCGACGGCGGGATCAAAGGACGCCTCCACCATGACCACGAGCTTTTCCCGGAAACCCTGGCTGTAGATGACCGGCGGGGTGTATTCCACCTTGGGCGCGATGTAGCTGACGGCGGCCGTCACCGCCTCGCCGCCGCCGTCCCAGGCCACACGGACGGGCTGGCCGGGCTTAAGGCTCCCGGCCACGGCCTCGGGCACGAAAAACCGGGCCTTGACGTTGGCGTCGGGCAGCAGCACCACCACCGGGCTGCCGGCCGCCGTCCACTCGCCCCGGTAGTGGAGCAGATCGTAGACCAGCCCCCCGACCAGGGCGGACTGGCGCATCTGGTCGAGGTTCCACTGCGCCTGGGCCACCATGGCCCGGGCCGCGTCCACGGCGTCGGCCGCCGCCCGGATCTGGTCGATGCGGCTGGGCAGCTTGCCCGTGGCCAGCTTGGCCTCCAGCTCCTGGACCTGTTGCTTGTCGCGGGTGTGGGTGGTGCGCGAGGTGTCGAGCTCTTCCTGGGCGATGACCGCGCTGCCGTAGAGCTTGATGCGGCGGTCGTATTCCAGCCGGGACAACTCGCGGGCCGCCTGAGCCCGGCCCAGGTCGGCCTCGATCTGGGCGATTTCCTCGGGCCGCAGCCCCTTCTTGCGGTCGTCCAGGGTGGCTTCGGCCTGGCGCAGATCGGCCTGGGCCTGGGCCAGAGCGGCTGCCTCGAAAGCATGTTCCAGCACGTAGAGCGGTTGGCTCGGGGTTACCCGCTGACCGCGTGATACGGCCAACTCGTCGAGCCGGCCGCCTATCTTGCCGGCCACGTACACGAATTCGCCTTCGACATACCCCTGATAGCTTGTCTGGCCGTCGGGCTTGCAGCCGCCAAGGGCGCAAACGGCCAGCAGGCACAGCGCAGCGCGGATAAACGTTCTCATGCCCCGCCCTCCTTGGGCTCGGCGGCCAGGCCCCTGGACAGCACGTCAGCCAAGAACGCGCCCATTTCCCCAACCGGCATGTCCGTACGCATCCCCATGGCCTGGGCCACTTGGGCAAAACGCCGCCGCAACGGCTCGGACAGGCTGTAGACGATCATGCCGCCCACCAGCGTCAGATGCACGAAAACCGGCTCGGCCGGCCGCAACAGCCCTGCCTCCTGCCCCCGGGCCAAAATGCCCCGGGTGACGCCGAAGATGCGGCGAAATTCCATCATGGCCGCCGCCGGCATGTTGGCCCCGCCCGAAGCCATCTCCAGGGCCATGATGCGCGGCAGCATGGGCAGGCGGGTAAAAAGGCCGGCCAAGGCCTCGGCCAAGGCGGCCAGGGAAGCTCCCGGAGCCAGTCCCGGCGCGGCCGCCTGCTCCACCGCTCCGGCCACCTGGCTAAACAGTCGCAGCATCACGGCTTCGTAGAGCTTTTCCTTGTTACCCACATGATAATACAGGCCGGCCTTGTTGACGCCGGCCCGTTTGGCGATGGCCTCGACCTTGGCTCCGGCGAACCCCTGGCCGGCGAACTCCTCGGCGGCGGCGTCGAGGATGCGCGAGGCGATGTCCGGGGGTGTTTCCATGGCGCGCTCCGATTCAACCGTTTGGTTTAAAATTTTGTTTAAACCGGAACGTCCAAACCGTCAAGGAGAACATGAACGCCGCTTCCCATTTGGATTAAAGCAGTGTAATCCGTGAGCCGGCCAGGGGGAGACAACCATGCCCCGGCCCAAGGCGACCATGACCCAGACCGCCCTTTCATTGCTTTTATCCCCCGCCACGGCCGTGGGCCGCGTCACCCTGCACTTCGTGGCCGAGCTTGGCGGGCTGTTCCTGTTCACGCTCCAGGGGCTTTGGCGCATCTTCGTCCCGGCCCCGTCCTGGCCCAAGATCGTGCAGCAGGTCTATTTCATCGGCGTCAAGTCGATCTTCGTCATCGCGCTCATCGGGCTTTTCACGGGCATGGTGCTCGGGCTTCAGGGCTATTACACCCTGGTCAAGTTCGGCAGCGAGGGACTTCTCGGCGCAGCCGTGGCCCTGTCCATCATCCGCGAGCTCGGGCCGGTCCTGACCGCCATCATGATCACCGGCCGGGCCGGCTCGTCCATGGCGGCGGAACTGGGCATCATGCGCATTTCCGAGCAGATCGACGCCCTGTCCACCATGGACATCAACCCGATGCGGTTCCTGGTGGCCCCCAGGCTGGCCGCGTCGCTCATCTGCTTTCCCCTGCTGACGGCCATTTTCGACGTGGTCGGCATCCTGGGCGGCTATCTTTCGGGCTGCGTGCTCCTGGGCATCAATCCGGGCGTGTATTTCGACCGCATCGACGCAACGGTGGAGCTGGCCGACGTGACCGGCGGATTCGTCAAATCCGTGGTCTTCGCCCTGCTCGTGGCCGCCATTTGTTGCTATGAAGGCTATTTCACCCACGCCCGCCAGGGCGGTTTCGGGGCCAAGGGCGTGAGCCTGGCCACCACCTCGGCGGTGGTCCTGTCGTGCGTGGTCATCCTGGTCGCGGACTATGTCCTGACCTCGTTTTTGCTGTAGAAAGGGGCCGGCGTGTTGCATCCCGGACGCGTTGGCCGTAAAAGGCCGGTTGCATGAAAAAATACGCAATGGAAACGTCTGTTGGCGTCTTCGTCCTGGCTGGCCTGTTGTGCGTGGCCTATCTGACGGTCAAGCTCGGCAAGCTGGAGATCGTCGGCGGCGACGGCTATCAGGTCACGGCCAAGTTCAAGGACGTCACAGGCCTGAAAAATGGGGCTTACGTGGAAATGGCCGGCGTGCGCATCGGCCGGGTCTCGGGCATTCGCCTTGATCCCAAGGACCACGCCGCCCTGGTGGGCCTGGTTTTGGACAAGGACGTGCGGCTGACCGACGACGCCATCGCCTCCATCAAGACCAGCGGCCTTATCGGCGACAAGTTCGTCAAGATTTCCCCGGGCGGGTCCGATGATGCGCTTGCGCCCGGCGGCATGATCGTCGAGACCGAGTCTTCAGTCGATCTCGGCGATCTTATCGGCAAATACGTTTTTGGCGGCGTGAAGTAGCCCTTCGCCCGCGTCCAAGGCATCTTCACCAGCGGTGGTATTCCGGTATGCAGCGTTTCGTTTCCCGCCTCGTTTTGACCCTTGTCCTGCTGGCCGCGACCGTGGCCGGCGCCCAGGCCGGACCGGCCACCGACACCCTGTCCCAGTCCGTGGACAAGATCATCGCCCTGCTGGCCGATCCGGCCTACAAGGCGCCCGACACCCGGCCGGCCATGCGGACCAAGCTCATCGCCGCCATCGGCGAGGTCTTTGACATGAAGGAACTCTCCCGTCGCGCCCTGGGGGCGGAGTGGAACAAGTTCAACCCCGAGCAGCAGGAACGGTTCGTCAAAGCCTTCGGCACGCTGCTGGAAAACACTTATCTCGACAAGATCGAGAGCTACACCGACGAAAAGGTGCAGTATCTCACGGAACAAGACCTCGGCGGCGGCAAGGCCGAAGTGAGCACCAAGGTCGTGGGCAAGGGCAAGGAGATTCCCATTGCCTACCGCCTGTCGGATCGCGGCGGCTGGAAGGTCTACGACGTGGTCATCGAAGGGGTCAGTCTGGTGCAAAACTACCGCAGCCAGTTCGGCCAGCTGCTCATGCACGAGACCCCCGACGCCGTAATCGCCAAAATCGCGCAAAAACGCTCCTGACCCTAAAACATCGATAGCTTTCCGCCGATTGGTTGTGATTAGGTTTTGACATGCCCTGGCCCGTGAGGCACTACCGAAGAGAAGTTCGACGCTTTGGATGGCTTGCCTTTCCCGCAACGCTGAACCGTGTGGAGTTGCCATGACCGCCGCCTTGTCCCGAAAATGCCTCCTCCCCCTGCTCCTGCTGTCGGTCCTGGTCATGACCGGCTGCAACGGCCGCCAAAAGACCAGCAAGGATTTCGACAAGGCCGTCGCGCCGACTCCCGCCGCCGTGCAGACGCCGGCCCAGGCTCCGACCCAGCCGGCGGCCGCCTCGGCCGAAGCCGTCGCCGCCAAGCCGGCCCCCGCGCCCGTGGCCGCCGTCACCCAGACGGCTCCGGCCACGCCCCCGGTCGACGACTACGCGGAAACGCCCTACAAGCCCACGCCCGATCCACTGTATTACTGGAACAAGACCTGGTTCAAGTTCAATGACCTCTTTTACAGCGGCCTCATGCGCCCCTTTGCCAAGGGCTACGCCCTGGTGGTGCCCAAGCAGGTGCGCACCGGCCTGACCAACGCCTACCAGAACTTCATCTTCCCCATCCGCTTTGTAAACGCCCTGCTCCAGCTGGACTTCAAGAAGGCGTCCAAGGAGTTCGGGCGGTTCATGATCAACAGCACGCTGGGCATCGGCGGCCTGATGGACGTGGCCAAGGCCGATCCCAACCTGGCCCCGGGCAACGAAGACTTCGGCCAGACTCTGGGCCGCTGGGGCGTTGGCGACGGCTTCTACATCGTCTGGCCGTTGCTTGGCCCCTCCACCGCCCGCGACACCATCGGCATGGCCGGCGACGCTGCCGCCAATCCGCTGACCTGGATCTTCGGCCCCTGGTCCATCTACGGCGACGACAACCCCTGGTACTGGTCCTACATCATCAAGGGAGCCGACGTGTTCAACAATCTGCCGAACACGCTGGAAGCCTACGACGCCGTGGTCAAGCCGGCGGTCGATCCCTACACCGCCGTCAAGGACGCCTACATCCAGTACAGGCGAAACGCCGTCTCGCAATAAACGCCGCGACAACCGACGCCGCCGCGCCCCCGGGCGCGGCGGCGTTTTCCATGGATCAAGCGCGATTCCATGCCCCCTACAGCCAAGCCCCAGCCAGCCCTTCTTGGCCAGCCTGATGCCGTCAAAACGGGGACGCGATCCCCGGATATCGAGCCGGCTACCGTCTTGCGCCTACCCTTCCTGGGCGGCGTCCTGGCCCTACGCGCCAGTTACCGCACCCAGCGCTTTTCCCGACACGCCCATGAGCAGTACGCTCTGGGCCGCATCGAAGCCGGAGCCTTGGGCTTCCGCTACCGGGGAGCTCAGGTGGTGGCCCCGGCCGGCAGCCTGTCCCTGGCCCAGCCGGGCGTGCCCCACGACGGCGGTCCGGCCGTGCCTGAAGGCTGGCGCTACCAGATGCTCTATCTCCCGCCGACGGCCCTGGCCGAAGCCTTGCCGGCCGGCGTGAGCCTGCCGCACTTCCGCCCTGGCGTCATCGAGGACGCCGCCCTGGCCGACCTGTTCGGCCGCGTCCATGGCCTGCTCATGACGCCTCAGGCCCCGAGCCTGGCCAAACAGACCCGCCTGCTCGCCCTGCTGGCCGCCTGGATCGCCCGCCACGGCGACGACCATCCGGCCGCCCCGCCCATCGGCCGGGAACCCGGAGCCGTGCGCCAGGCCCTGGCCATCCTGGCCGAGCGCTTTGCCCAGGACGTGCGCCTGGAAGAACTGGCCGCCGCCACAGGGCTGTCCCCCTGGCATCTGGCCCGGGCCGTGACTCGCCATACCGGCTTGCCGCCCCATGCCCATCTGCTGGAGAACCGTTGCCGAGCCGCTCGGGACCTCCTGGCCGGCCCGGATTCCCTGGCCGACATCGCCCTGGCCGTGGGCTTTGCCGACCAGAGCCACCTGACCCGGGTTTTCCGGGCTCGGTTCGGCCTGCCTCCCGGAGCTTGGCGCAAGATCGTTCAAGATAAACGCCGCTGTCCCCGCTAGCTTCCGCCATCCTGGCGATGTCGGAGGTTTTGCCATGTCTTCACGCCCAAGGGCGGTTGCTTCCCTGGCCGCGGCCATGATCCTGGTCGGATCGTCCGTGGCCGTTGGCCGCTCCATGACCGCCGCCCTGCCGCTGTCCTTTGCTTCCCTGGCCCGCTTCGTCCTGGCGAGCCTGGCGCTTGTGCCCTTGGTGATGATCGTCGAGGGCCGTTTTCCCCGGGTCTCGCGGCGCACCTTTTACGCCCTGCTGGCCCAGGCCGCTTGCGGTTCCTTCGCCTTCACGGCTTGCCTGCTGTCAGGACTCAAGCTGACCGGAGCCGCCTCGGCCGGGGTCACGGCGGCGGCCACCCCGGCCGTGGTCACGCTGCTTGGGGCCGTGTGCTTCAAGGAACGCCCGGGCCGATTGGCCCTGGTCGGCATCGGTTGCGTCACGGCCGGGTTGGCGGTCCTGGGTTTCGCCTCCGGCGGGCCGGTAGTAGGCCCGGCTCCCTTGTGGGGCAACGCCCTGGTGCTTCTCGCCGTATGCTTCGAGGCGGTCTTTTTGCTCCTGCGCCGCGCCGTGCGCGAGCCGCTTTCGCCCCTGGCCGCCGCCATGTGGGTGTCGCTTTTGGGCGGGCTGTTCTTTCTCATCCCCGGCGTATGGGAGGCCCTGACCCTGGACTTCGGCCATATCCCGCCCAGGGCCGTGGGCGAGGTGGTCTACTACGGCCTGGGGGTCACGGCGGCGGCCTACATGTTCTGGTTTTACGGCGTGGTACGGGTGGACGCGGCCACGGCCGGGGTGGCCTGCGGCGTCATGCCCGTGGCTGCCCTGGCCTGCGCCGCGCTATGGTGCGGAGAATCCATCGGCTGGCGGGAAATGGCCGGCTGCGCCGGGGTGTTGGCCGGCATCCTGTGTCTGGCCGGCGGGGCAGGCAAAAAATAACGGCGCGGCCGGGAAGTAGCCTTCCTGGCCGCGCCGACAAAAGGCGCTTGGACGTTGCTCGGCCGCTTTACGAACCGCCGGCCTTGGGCGGCGGCGGCACATAGCCATCGGGCAGGGGCGGAGCCGGCTCGACAATGGGCGGCGGAATGTTGCCCGAAGGTTTGGGCGATGGAGCCTTGGCCGTGCCGGCGGCGGCCGGGGCCGTCTTGGCCGAGCCAGACTTGGACGAACCGGATTTGGGCGCGCCGGCCCGGTCCAGGGGCCGTTCCTCGGTCAGGTGCGGCTCGGTGACGCCGGCGGCGAAAAGCTCGCCTTCAAGCTCGGCCCGGTTGCCTTCCTTGACGGCGTAGACCTTGAAAAACGTCTTGTTGTTAAGCTTGCCCTGGTCGATGCGGGTGGAAAATCCGCGCGACTCCAAGGCGTTCATGAGCTCCGAGGCCTTTTCCCGGTGAGCGAACGAACCGGCCATGAAGGTAAACGTCGCCCGGTCCGAAGGCGCGCCGGCCGGTTCTTCCAAAGCCGGGCCAGCCGGTTCGGGCGTGGGAGTTGGGCGCGCGGCAGCGGGCGCGGCCATGGCCGGAGCCGCTGCCGGCGGGTTGGCGGCAGCGGGAGCGCCGCCGTAGCCGCCCTGGGGCGCGACGGCCTGATCGGCCTCGGCCGGACCGGGCTTGAAAGGCTTGGGCGCGAACCGGGGATCGCTCACGGTCGGAGCCGGCTCCACCACGGGCGGCGCGATAGGGCGTCCGGTCCCGGCGGAGCCCGCCGGCATGGGTGGCGCGGCGGCAGCCGGGGCCGACTGAGCCGGAAGGGGCCGGGAAGCAACCGGCGCGGGCGGTGGCGGCGGAGCATACGGAGCCGGGGTGTAGGCCGGAGGCGGCGGAGGCGGCGGAGGCGTGGCGGATTGGCGCGGCCAGCCCGTGTCGGTAGGCGATTCGGGAGCCTGTCGCCCCCATATCTCCTTTTCAAAATCCTTGTTGTTGGAGGCGCAGCCATACAGGCCAAGAGCCAGCAGGAGCGCCGCGATGGGGACGCAACGGTTCAAGGAGACTCCTCCCTCAAAAAGACGACGCCGGCTGGGCCGCTTCAGCAGATGCCCGCCAGCCGGCTCAAGGTTTCCCTGGCGGCGTTGAATCGGTCGATGGCCAGGGCCAAGGCTTCGATGGTTTGCTGTCTGGCCGCCGCTTCGACGGCTGCCGCCGCTCGGCTGAGCGCCTCGGCCCCGATGGAAGCGGCGGAACTTTTGATGGTATGGGCCTGCAAGGCCACGCCTTCCAGGTCTCCCGAAGCGTAGGCCGCATCCAGGAGGCTGCGCCTGCGGCTCACCTCGTCCCAGATGCAATCGAACACGCGCCGAAACCCGTCGGCGTCCACGCCCATATGGCGACGCGCGGCTTCAGGATCAAACGTTGCCGGACGGCGGGCGGCGGTTTCACCATGTTCCTCGTCGGCTGCCATTGGCGTCATCCCTTGGCCACGTTCAGTCCAGAAACACGACTTCGGTGCCGACGTCGATCAATTTGGCCATGTCCTTGCCCTCGTCGTTGCGCATGCGGATGCAACCGCTGGTGACTGGCCGGCCGATGGAATTGGGATTGTTGTTGCCGTGGATGCGAAAGCCGTAGCCATGGGATAAAATGATTTTGAAAGGCCCCATGGGATTGTCCTTGACGCCAGGACCGACGTATTCGGGCAAGGGTTTGCCTTTCTTGAGCGCCCGCTCCTTCATGGCCGGGGTGGGCCGCCAGGAGGGCTCGAAACTGATGCCCGTGACCACGCCCCAGCCTTGCGGGGCTTCCATGTCCCGACCCGGCACGGCCACCACGTAGGCGCGGGCCAGATGACGCGAGCCGTCGGGCAAGTTCTCGTAAAGGTAGAGCTTGCGCTGGGACAGGTGGACCTCGATGGAATAATGATTCTTGCGGGCATTGTAGGCGGCGGCGTCTTCGGGAGCCACGGGTTCGCCGGCTGCCTGTGACGGAGCCAGGGTGGCCAGGAAACGGTCCAGCCCGCCGCCGTCAGCCACCGGCGCGTAGGCCATGGCGGGCGTGGCGGCGGCCGGTTTGGCCGCTACCGCCGCAGTCGAGGGTTTGGCCGTGGCTTTGGGCACGGATTCCGCTGGAGAATTTCCTCCCATCCCCTGCACGAACGCCACTTCACGCGGCCGCGCCGCCTGCCCGACCTGTCCCGTCGCCCCGCACGGCGTCGCGACCGCCAAGGCCAGCGCCGCGATCCCGAAAATCCATCCCCGCATCGCTCCCATCCTCCGACGCATCCATTCTCCCGCACTGTCCGGCCTTGCCATAAACTGTCCGTCCCGACAAGCCCAAACGGGTCAGGCCGTTTTATACCGCACAAGCGGCCGCCGCCGTCCGGCCGGACGGGCATAGGCCACGGCCGGCCAACCCAGGGCCAAAACGGCATGGACCGTTTCCTCACGGGGCAGGCCCGCCGCCGCCTTGACCCGCTTGTCGTGGCGCATGGCTTCCACGGCGTAGCCGATAAGGCATGTGCCCAGCCCCAGGCAGTGGGCGGCCAAAAGCATGTTGCCCGTGGCCAAAAGCGCGTCCTCGGCCGGGCAGCTCGCCCCGGGCCTGGAGCCGACCACCACCACGGCCGTGGCTCCGTGAAAAAGCCGGTCCGTGCGGTCGCGTTCCCAGACGGCCAGGGCCTCGGCAACCGACGTATAGTGTTCGCGGTAATAGTCTTCCAGCTCCCGACGGCCCAGCAGCGCATAGCCCTTGCGCACCAGCGGATTGGCGGCCAGACGGTTGACGCGGCCGAAGAATCCGGCCACGGCCTGGCCCAGATGCATGACCGCCGCCCGGGTGGCCAGTACCGTGAAGGTCCAGGCCTGGGAATTGGTGCCAGACGGCGCGGTGACGCCGGCGCGGATCAAATCCTCGATGACGGGGCCGGGCACGGGCCGTTCCAGATAGCGCCGGCAGGAACGCCGGGAGCGCAGGAGGTCGACCAGCTGGCCGGCTTGGCAGCCGCCCGGGGCGATCTGTTCGCCCGAGGGCTCGATGACGTCGTAGGCCTGCGCCCAGGGATCGTCGCCGGGAATGGACAGGGCGCACTGGGGGCACACGGCCCGGCAATGCCCGCACCCGATGCAGCCGGTCTCGGCCACCACCGCCAGGCCGTCGCCCAGGGACAATACCCCGGACGGACAGACCGTCACGCACTCCCCGCAGCCCACGCAGGCGGCGGCGTCCAGTATCGGCGAATCACTCCCCATGCGAACCATGCCTTGTATTTGCGAAAACTATTTCCGTCCCGCCTTGCGCGCCGCGCCGGCATCCGAAGCGTCGGCCCCGGGGGCGCGCGGCAGGCGCCGGGCGGCCACGAACCAGCGTTCGTAATCCGTGCCGGAGAGCTTGTCCACGCCAACGCCCCCGCGCCTGGGGCTGGAATGGAGCATCCGGCCGCTGCCGAGATAGATGCCCACATGGCTGATGCCGACGTCGAGATTGGTGGCAAAAAAAAGCAAGTCGCCCGGGGCCAGCTCGGCCACGGCCACGGCCGAACCCAGCCCGGCCTGGAGCCGACTTTGCCGCGGCAGGGAGCAACCGAAACTGGCGTAGACGGCTTTGGTCAGGCCCGAGCAGTCGATGCCGGCCGGGGTGTCGCCGCCCAGCCGGTAGGGCGCGCCCAGGTAAGGCTCGGCCGCGCGCAGGATGCGCTGGCCGACTTCCGACAGCGGCCCCATGTCGGCCGGCAGCACGGCTCCCCGGGTAATGGGCGGCCCGCCCAGGGCGTTTTGTTCCCGCAGCGCCTTGACCAGGGCCTCATGGTCGGCCTTGGCCTCGCTGTCGTAGAGCGGCTTGTAGTGCTCGCTTAATTTGTTCGGACTGGTATGGAGCATCCCCAGGCTGTCTTCATAGCCGTAGACCGTGCGCGCCCAGGCCGGCGAGGCGGCCCAAAGCGGCAGGCAGCAACAGGCCGCCGCCAGCAGGCAAGGCGTGGCAAAAATGGGGCGGCGCATCAGCTCCCCCCGTAGACGAAGCGGCGGCCTTCGTCGATGCGCAGGGTTTTGACGCATTCCCGGCGAAAGGCGCACAGTTCCTGGCCGCAGCGATCATGGACGCCCCAGGCGAAGCACGGAGCAAAGCCCTCGCGCTGCTGGATGGCCCGCACGGCGTCGATGGTGGTCAGCCCCGAGACGTCCAGGCCCAGTTCCCGGGCCTTGGTCATGAGTTCGCGCACGTCCAGGCCCATGGGACCATAAAAGGCCTCGCGGCCCAGGCCCGCCTCGGGGGTGTCGAAAAGCCGCAACGCCACCACCGCGCCGCTGCCGTCGCCCTGGCGCAGGTCGATCTCGCCGTTGTGCTCCAGCACGGCCTTGCGGGCCAGCGTCAGGCCGATGCCGGCCCCCCGGGCCTTGGTGGTGAAAAAGGGGTCGAAGACGAAGGAGCGCAGCTCCGGGCGCACCCCGGGTCCGTCGTCGGCGACGGTAAGCTGGCTGACGTCGTCTCGCCGGGCCAGATGGATGGAAACGCGCACGAGTTCGTGGCCGGAAAATTCCACGGCATTGAGCAACACCTCGTCCAGGGCCAGGGCCAGCAAGGCCTCGTCGGCCACGATCTCCACGTCTTCCAGGGAAATACGGCTCTCCAGGCGCTTGTGGAGCCCTTCGGCGCTGCGGGCGGCCCGGGAAAGGGCTTCTTCCACCAGCCGCCCCAGGCGCACGGCGGCGAACCGGGGGCCGCCCAGGGTCGAAAGGCGCACCACCGCGCCGACCAGATCTTCCAACCGCCGGGCTTCCTGGAAAATGATCTCGGGGTATTCCACGGGCAGGCGGCGTTCCTTGTGATCGCGCAGGAGCTTGAGCGCGAAGCCGCCGATGGCCGCGGCCGGATTGCGCACCTGATGGGCCACGGACAAGGCCAGGTTGTTGAGGCTCTCGATCATGTCGTGCTGGAGGCGGTTTTTTTCGCGAAGCGCGGCGTTTTCCCGCTCGCGGCTGCGATAGAGCGCCGTGACGTCGTCAAAAAGGAGGGTGACGCCGATAGGCTTGCCGTCCACGCTCGGACACGAGGCGGTCATGGAAAAGCGGCGCATCTCGCCGTCCGGTCGCTGGAAGTCGGCCAGGCACTGGCGGTAGGGCCGGCCGTTCTCCACGGCATCGACGAGATTGCGATTAAACGATTCATTGGCCGGGGCGGGCAGGAGCAGCGTGCGCCAATCGCAGCCCTCAAGGCTGGCCTCGGGCAAGCCGAGCAGATAAGCCGCCGAAGGACTGGCGGCGATGACCGTGCCGCGCGGGCCGATGACGAGCAGGCCCACGGGAATGGTCTTGATGACGTTCTGGACGAGTATCTGTCTGACGCTTGGCATGGCGCTTCCTGGCCCCTTGGAGACAACTCCTCCAAAGTAGGCCCGCTTCGGTCCGATGACAAGGCCGGACCGAAGCGGAGCGCGACGTGAATGGGCGGGGCTTACTGGTTTTTGGCCGGAGCCGGCGTCTTGGCCGCCACGCCGATGAATTCGTCGAAGACTTCGTAGGGCACGGCTCCGCGCACCGGCGCGCCGTTGATGAGAAACACCGGCGTGCCTTCAAAGCCGAAGTCGCGGGCTTCCTTGGTGTCGGCGGCGACCCGGTCGGCGAGCGCCTTGCTCTTGAGGTCCTCGGCCAGCTTCTTGGCGTCCGCGCCGACTTCCTTGGCGATGGCGTCGAGGACTTCGTCGCCCTTCTCGGCCACGTCCTTTTGCCGGGCAAAGACCTTGTCCATGAAGTCCCAGGCCTTCTTGGCGTCCTGCTGGGCGATGGCCTCGAAATAGAGCGAGGCCCGCACGCTGTTTTTGCCCGTGGCGAAATGCTTGAACACCAGTCGGACGTCGTTTGGCCGATTTTCCATCACGCTTTTGACGGTTCCCGAGGCCTGGCCACAAAAATGGCACAGGAAATCGGAATATTCCACGATGGTCACCGGGGCGTTTTGCGGGCCGCGCGAAATCCGGCCGGCATCGACGGCCGGCGTGAGCGGCTTGGCCAAGGCCTGGCTGAACCGCGCCCGCTCCAGATCTTTCTGGCGCGCCCGGGCCGTGGTCTCGATGACTTCCAAAACGGCCGGACCCTGCTGGCGAATGGCCTCGACCACGATTTCAGGATGTTCGCGCAACACCTTGCGAACCCGCTCCAGGTCGTCGTCGGCCGCGGCCGGCATGGCCGTCAGGCCAACAACGGCCAGCGCGACGAGCACTTTCCATTTGCCCATGCTTCCTCCAGATAGCGCGCCGTTACGGCGCTTTCGATGACGCCCGTCATAGACCCTTTCGCCCGGACTGTCATCCTTGGCCCATCGACGACACGCCGCCCACGTGGTAGGCTGCCACCATGGAATGGCTTCTTCTCCTGGCCGCGCTGGTGATCGGTCTGTTGATTTTTTGCTTAAGCGGGGCCAGAGAGCAGCCCGGCGGGACCTGACTGCCCGAGGCCTGTCGCCGGCGGCGACAGCCCGAAAAAACGCCTGCAGCCCCCGATAACGATGGCCACGCCCGGCCCTGAGGACCGCCCATGTTTTGTCGTCCGGCTCACCGTCCCTTCGCCTTCCTGGCTTTGCCCCTGCTGGCCGCCCTGTCCTTGCTGGCCGCCTGCCAGGAACAGCCCAAAACCGATCCAGAGCGCCAAGCCAAGGCCTACGCCCTGTACGAAGGCTACAAGAAGGATTTTCCCGAGGCCGCGGAAATGCGCCCCGAGGAAGCCTTGAAACTGTGGCGTGAGAGCGGCGTGGTCTTCATCGACGCCCGGTCGGAGGCGGAACGGGCCGTGTCCACCCTGCCCGGCGCGGTGTCCGAACACGACTATCTGGCTGATCCGGACCGGTTTGCCGGCAAGCAGGCCGTCATCTATTGCACCATCGGCTACCGCAGCGGAGTGCTGGTTCAGAAACTCGCCGCCAAAGGCATTGCCGCCGCCAATCTGGCCTCCGGAATCCTGGGCTGGCTCCACGCCGGGGGAACGCTCGTCGACGCCTCGGGCGTGCCGACCAAACGCGTCCACGTCTACGGCCGCACCTGGGATCTCGCGCCCCTGGCCTACACGGCCGTCTGGTAGAGCGCTTGCCGGCTGACCGGCGGTTGCCGTCGCCCTGACCTGGAAACCATCACCGTTTATCCGAACATGCCGACGTTTTTGCCGGGCAACAGGCCTGGGGCTCACGGCCGTAGTAGCGCCGGAAGTAGCGCCGCCCCGTGGGATCGGCCAGCCCAAGCCGTCTGGCCGCCAGATAGCCCAGGCACATGGCCACGACACCGGCCGCCTTGCCGCCAAAGCCCGGCCCGGCCCAGCGCCGGCCCGAGGCCGTAACACCCCCGCCCAGATACAGCGTCTCCCCGGCCTGGCGCAGGCGCAGGGACAGCTCCACGTCTTCCATGAGCGCCATAGCCGGAAATCCGCTCGCGCCCGTGAGGGCCTCGCGCCGGAAAAACTGGCCCTGGTCGCCGAAGCCGATGCCGCCAAACCGTGCCCGCAGGCCATTGAGCAGCCCCAGGACGCCAAGTCCGGGACGCCGTGCGTCGTAGGCCATGCCGACCACGCCGCCGGCCGCCTCGGGGCAATGGTCCAAAGCCGCCATGACCCGGGCCGGCACGTCAGGCGTGACCACGGCGTCGGCATGCAGGACAAGGATCACGTCGCCCCGGCAAGCGGCCAGCCCGGCCGCTATCTGCCCGCCCCGGCCGCCGCCGGCCGCGACGACTTTCGCGCCGCGTCCGGCGGCCAGGGAAGCCGTGCCGTCGGTGGAGCCGCCGTCGGCCACCACGACCTCGGCCACCCCCGTGCCGTCCAGGCTTTCCAGACAGCGTCCAAGCCTACTACCCTCGTTCCGGGTCGGCACGACCACCGAAAGCCGTCGCGCTCTTTTCGCGGGGCCGGCCGGCACGGCCAGCCCGGGACGCCAGGCGGAGAGGGCCAGGAGCAGCAAAAACGGCAGCCAGATCACGGCCATGGCCGCTCCCTGGCCGCCAAGATCCTGGCCGCGAAGCCAGGTCGGGGTCACGGCCAGCCCCTGGGCGGCCAGGAGCCACAGCGCAGGCCACCCCGGACGCAGGGTCCAAAGGGGCAAGACCATGAGGAAATACCAGGGATAGACCGTGGGCAAGGCGGCTAGGCCGGTCAGGCCGGCGAAAAGCGGTCCGCGTCCGCGATCCTGGACGGCCAGCCAGCCGACCACAAGCGCTGCGCCGCCAATTCCCAGGGACACGGGCGGGGCAAACGCGCCGCACAGGGGCCAGACCAAGGCTGTGAGCGGCCCGCCCCGGGCCACATGGCCGGCAAAAGCGGCAAGCGACTCAAAAAAGGCCGGCCCGGCCGCGCGGTAGGGCCAAAAGCTCGCCAGCGGCACGAAGCAGGCGGCGGCTTGGCGCAAATTGCCTGGCCGCAAAAAGAACGGAATGAGGAGCAAAACCGGATATTTCACCAGGCCGGCCGCGCCCAGGCACAAAAAACCCCAACCGTCGCGGCGGGCCGCAAAGGCGGCCAAAGCCAGGGACACGCCCAGGGCGACCAGGACGTCAAGGTGGCCCTCCCCCGCGCCCATGACCAAGGACAGGGGGGAAAGAACGTACAGCGCCAACCAGACCGGCGGCAGCCGATGCCGGGCCAGGACCACGGCCAGGGCCAGGGCGGCGAGAAGATCGGCCAGGGCCAAGGCTGCCCGGAAAACCAGGGGGGTGGGCGAGACGGCGGCCACGGCTCGGCAGAAAAGCTCGGCCAGGGGCGGATAGGCGGCGGACAGCTCGGGGTGGTTGACCCGGCCAAGGACGGCTGCGGCCCGGGCGGACAATAGCCCGGGCAGCCCCGGGTCGCCCGGCGCGATCAGATAGGGATTGGCCCCGGCCAGCTGCATGTCGCCTTCGACGATGTAGCGAAAGACGTCGGTATCGACCGGCCAGGCCCAGATAAAGAGCAGTCGCGCGCCAAGGCCCAGGGCCAGGACGGCGGCGGTGACGCGGCCGCGAGTGCCGCCGGCCGGCCAGCTTCGCACGGCTAGGACCAGGGCGGCGAAGGCTGCGGCAAAACAGGCGGCATACAGGTAGCGACCGGCCTCCAGGCGGCCGCACAGGGCCAGGGCGACCAGGGCCGCCCCGCAAGAAAATCCACGCCAGAGGTGGCCGGGCAGGCCGGCAAAAAACCTGGCCGAACAGGCCGGCCCGGCTCCCGCCGCCTGAGGATCGTCGGACAGCTTCCTGGTCACGGCCGCCCCGGCATGGCGGCGGGCGCGCTGCCCGCGCCGTCGCCCAGGGGAGGCAAGCCCGGAGCCAGGCCTGACGGAGGTCCATCCCTGCCGACGCCGGACGGCCGCGCAGCCGCGTCGGCGCCGGACGACGGCGCATTCGCGCCGATGAGGGCCGAAGTCCACGGACCGGGCGCGTCATTGAGGGACCAGTCATAGTCGTCGTAGAGCGGCCGTCGGTCCGCCAGGGCGTCCAGCGCCGCGCCAAGGGCCGGGCCGGCAAAGCGTCGCACAAAGCCCCACTGCCCGTCCCAGCCGCCGAAGTCCTCGGCGTACCAGTCAAAAATGCGGATCAGGCGCAACCGGCCGCCGTCCACCCGGGCTCCAGCCGGGTCATTAAGGCAGGCCCGGGTCCGTTCCTCCAGCATGGCGTCAAGGACCTCCCCACGGTACGGCACGGACAACAGCGGCGGACAGCTCTTGGAGGCGCAGTTGAGCACGAAGTGGAGCCTGGGGTCCGGGTATTGCCGACGCAGGATGCCATGCTCGATGTCGTCCAGGGACAGCGTCCGGCCGCCCAGACGCACCAAGGAACGCTTCCAGGGCGAGGCCAGGAAGCTCCCAGCCTCCTTGATGGAAGTTATCCCCGGCCAATGCTCCATGATGAGCCGGATGGTCCAGAGGTTATAGGCATTTATATAGAGCGCCACGCGATCAGGTCGGGCCAAGGTCTCGGGGTTTTCAGCGGCCATGAGTGCCAAGGTCGCGTCAAGACGAGCCATATCCGCCTTGATGCCGGCATAGTTGACCACGCCGCCGCGCACATGCGTGGCCAAAAAAGCTCCGTAATGGTCTAGATAGCCCGAGGATTGGGCGGCATTGGCAAAACTTGCGAAAAGCAACAACAAAATCGCCAGCATGACCATCTTGAACACACCAACCTCCTCAACTCTCTGGTGATAAGCCCCGCAATGACGGGCCCGCCCCGCTGTTGGACATCGGACGCGATGCGCCATGGAAAACCAATTGAATTCCTGCTGGTATTGTTGCATATTCCATCGGTCTTCGTTCGTTGGGGGGCATTACGTCGTCGAACCCGAGCACCGGCAACACTCGTGCAACAACCATGACGCAACCCAGGTCTTCCGACGCAGCCCCTCCCCGAAGCCCAGGCCTAAGGCTGCTCCTCGGCCTGTATGCGCTGACCTTTTCCCTTTTTCTGCCGCCGCCGGCCCACGGCAATTCCCAGCCTCGCTTCCAGCGGTTGTCCCTGGAACAAGGGCTTTCCCAATCCTATGTCGTCTGCATGGCCCAGGACAAGCTGGGATTCATCTGGATCGGCACCTACGACGGACTCAACCGTTACGACGGAACCAACGTCGTGGTCTATCGCAACATCCCGGGCCGGCCCGACTCCCTGCCCGACAACAGCATTCGCACGCTTTTCGTCGATCCGGTGGACGGCACGCTGCTCGTGGGCACCAAAAACGGCGGCCTGGCCGTTTATGATCGGGAGGCCGACCGTTTCCGCCCCTATCCCACGGCCGCCCCCTACCCTAGCGGCGATGTGGACAAGGAAATCCGGGCCATCGCCCGGGACACAGCCGGCAACTATTGGGTGGGCGGCGCAACCGGCCTGGCCCGTATCTCGCCGACCGGCGCCGTTGACGCCGTGGCCTTGGCTGACCGGGACGGCAGTGCCGTCAAAAATCCGGTCATCGCCATAAAAGCCAGGGCCGACGGCAGGTTGCTCGTGGCCACCAACCGGGGTATTCATGCCGTGAACCCGGCCGACGGCCAGAGCACGCCCCTGCTCCCCGGCCCCCTTGGCAAGCTTCCGGCCGACGCGCGCATCAACGGCATCGCCTGCGACGGCCCGGACACGCTCTGGGTGCTCACGGAAATACACGGCGCCTATCGTTTCAATCAAGCCACCGGCCAGTCCGACCACCATCTGCCCGGCCTGGCCGCCTGGTTTGCCTTCCGAGACTCCTGGGGAGGCCTTTTCATCGGCACCAACCGGGGCTTGGCTCGCATGTGGCCCGACCCGGACCAGCCGGGAAAACTGACCCCTTCCATGGCCGTCAACAACCCCCTGGACCCGGAAAGCCTGTCCCAGGATGAAGTGCTGTGCGCCCTGGAGGATACCGGCGGCCTGTTGTGGTTCGGCACGTATTCCGGTGGCGTGAGCCGGTACAACCCCGCCTATCAGGCGTTTTCCGTCTACAGGGCCGGGCCGGGACTGCCCACGACCCTGTCCGGCAGTTCGGTCAGCGCCGTGGCCCAGGAAAACGCCGACGTCGTCTGGGTCGGCACCCGCTACAACGGCCTTAATCGCATCGACCGCCAGACTGGCGAAATCACGGTTTTCCGCCACGATCCAGCCAACCCGGATAGTCTGGCCGACGACGGCGTCAACAGCCTGCTGTTCGACCGTCAGGGCCGGCTGTGGATCGGAGCCACTGACCAGGGGCTGGACCGCTATGAGCCCGAAACCGGCCGCTTCGTCCACTACCGCCACGACCCCCAAAACCCCGAATCCATCAGCCAGAACAAAATCTGGTGGATCGCCGAGGACGAGGACGGCATCCTGTGGCTCGGCACTAGTTCGGGCGGCCTCAACCGCTTCGATCCGGCAACGGGCAAGGCCAAGGTCTATCGCCATGATCCCAATAATCCGGCCAGCCTCAGCCACAACCGGGTACGCCACATCACCCCGGCTCCGGGCGGCGTCCTGTGGATCGGCACCAACGCCGGACTCAACCGTTTCGACAAGAAAACCGGAACGTTCACCCATTGGGAACACGACCCGAACAACGTCAATTCCTTGTCCAACAACCGCGTCACCCCCATTCTCCTCGATCCGTCCAGGGCCTTGTGGATCGGCACCGACGCGGGACTGAACCGCTTCGAGCCGCGCACCGGACGTTTTCAGCGCATCACCATGGCCAACGGCCTGGCCAACGACGGCATACAAGGGATGTTGCGGGACAAGGACGGCAACCTGTGGTGCAGCACCTTCCGGGGGCTTTTCCGCTACAGTCCGGACAGCGGCGAGGTGCGCAACTATTCGGATCGGGATGGCCTGGCCGGTCTGGAATTCTGGATGAACGCCTACGCCCAGGGCAAAAACGGCGAAATGTTCTTTGGCGGCACAAGCGGCCTGACCGCCTTTTTCCCCAGCCGCATCCGGCCCAACCCCCACGCGCCGCCCGTGGTCCTGACCGGGCTTGCCATCCGCAACAAGCCCTATGCCGCCAACCCGGTCACGGTGAGCCATCTAGCCCTTGGCCACGAGGACAACGTCCTGGAATTGTCCTTTGCCGCCCTGGATTACGCCGATCCGCCCCGAAACTTCTTTTCCCACAAGCTCGAAGGTTTTGATCAGGAATTTTCCCTCCCGGCAGGCAACAACACCGTCACCTACACCAATCTTTCCCCCGGGGATTACCGCCTGCGCGTGCGGGCCTGCAACAACGACGGCGTCTGGAACGAAACGGGGTTGACGCTGACCATTGCCGTGGCCCCGCCCTTCTGGGGAACCTGGTGGTTTCGCGCCCTTTCCCTGCTGGCTGCCGTGGCCCTGCTCCATGGCGGTTATCGTCTGCGGGTTTCCTCTCTGGAAAAGCGACGCCGGGAACTGGAGGAAACCGTGCGCCGCCGCACCGCGGACCTTGAAAACGAAATCGATGATCGCAAGGCCGCCGAAGAAGCCCTGCATCGCAGCCGCCTGAGCTTTTCCGCCATTTTCCAATTCTCGCCCCTGGCCGTCACCATCAGCGAAGAACAATCCGCCCGGATGCTGCGCGTCAACGAGGCCTTTTCCCACCTGACCGGCATTCCGGCCGAGCAGGCCATCGGCCGCACTTCCGAGGAGCTCGGCTTCTGGGAACGTTTCGAGGACCGCCAACATCTTCTCATCGAACTGCAAGTCGCCGAATCCGTCACCAACCGAGAGCTGGCGTTCCGCCACGCCGACGGCCGACGCATCATCGGGCTTTGTTCCTGCGCGGTCATCGAGGCCTTCGAACGACGCTGCCTGCTCATGCTTATCGCCGACATCACCGAGCGCAAGGCCCTGGAGAGCGAACTCCTGGCCGCCCGGGAACGGGCCGAGCAAGGCAATCGGGCCAAGTCCGACTTCCTGGCAAACATGAGCCACGAGATACGCACCCCCATGAACGCCATCATGGGCATGGCCGACCTTTTGGCCGACACCCCGCTCACCCCCCGCCAGAAGCGCTATGTGGACATCTTCCAGCACTCCGGCCAGATTCTCCTGCGCGTCATCAACGACATCCTCGACCTGTCCAAGCTTGAAGCCGGCAAGCTGGCCCTGGAACCCGAGACTTTCGACCTGCCCGAAGCCCTGTTCCAGACTTGCGCCGTGTTCACGCCCCAGGCCGAGGAAAAAGGCATCCCGCTGTTTTGCGATCTTGATCCCGGCTTGCCCCGCCAGGTTTACGGCGATCCCATCCGTCTCACCCAGATCGTGGCCAACCTGTTGGCCAACGCCTGCAAGTTCACCCACGAAGGCGAAATCCGTCTGTCGGCCTCGGCCACGCCTCTTGGCCCTTCCGCCTTCCTCCTGCGTCTGACCTGCCGGGACACCGGCGTCGGCATCGCCCCGGAAGACATCGCCCGGGTCTGCGACAATTTTTTCCAGGTAGGCGGCAACCAACGCCGAGGAACCGGCCTTGGCTTGGCTATCTCCAAGCGCCTGACCGAACTGATGCAGGGGGAATTGTCCATCCAAAGCGTCCTTGGCCAAGGGGCCACCGTCACGGCCACGGTCAGGCTGGAGATTGCCGCCCAAACGGTTCCGGGAGAGCAAACACCGGAAACCGCATCGGTTGCGGAGCTGTCGGACGCCGGCGGCCAGCCCTGGCGGGTGCTTTTGGCCGACGACTCCGTGGGCAACCGCCAGGTCGTCAGCCTGTTCCTGGAAAATCAGCCTGTTATCCTTGAAGAAGTGGAGAACGGCCAGGATGCCCTGGACCGGTTCAAGAAAGGCGGCATCGACATCGTGCTCATGGACCACGTCATGCCGATCATGGACGGACTGGCCGCCGTGCGGGCCATGCGCCAGCATGAGTGGGAGGCCGGGCTTAAGCCCACGCCCATCATCGGCATCACCGCCCGGGCTTTTCCCGAGGACGAATCCGCCTGCCTAGAGGCCGGTTGTTCCGCCTACCTGAGCAAGCCCGTTCGCCGCAGCGCCCTGCTCGCCGCCATGCAAGAGCTCCTTGGCCGTCGGGAGGGCTGAGGACTGGCGACAGCCAGGGCCCTACCGGCGCTACTCGTTGCTGTCCGTCCTATTCCAATTCCCGGCAGATAGCCTCGCCAAGGCCACCCGGCCGCATGGGCCGCCACCCCGAAGTGGGCGACAGCGTGCGGTCCAAAAACTTCCCATCCACCCCGACCCAGGCCGCCTGTTGCCGGATGATCCGGCCCTTGCCGCAATCCAGGGTCACCCGCTCAATGGCGTAGGCCACGCCGGCGTGAAAGCCGAGTTCATGGGCGATTTCCAGCCCCTCGGCCTCGTCGAACACCCTCTTTATTCGAAGCCGCAGTACCTCGCCCGAGACGCGCACCGAATGCCGGTCGTAGTAGAGTTCCACCGACCTGTCATCATGGGCGGCCAGAAAACGCCAATCCGTGGCCTGGGCCGGCGGGCAGACGCCCAAGACGGCAATCAGGGCCGAGAGCAGCAGCATCAGGCGCATCGCACACCTCCAGGAGACGGAAAACAACGGTTTCAGGCTATTAGCATTCTTATAGCCAGCCCTCAAGCCGGCAGTCGCCCAGCATCCCGCCACACCCCCACATCCCCCCACATCCCTTTGACGCAGGGGCAAAAGGGCCTTATGACTCCCCCGGGGAGTCGGACAGGCTGTCGTCGCGGGCCGCAAGGCCCGGGGAGGAAAGTCCGGGCTCCACAGGGCAGGACGCTGGATAACGTCCAGCGGGAGCGATCCCGGGAGAGCGCCACAGAAAACAAACCGCCGGCGCCTGCGCCGGTAAGGGTGAAACGGTGGGGTAAGAGCCCACCAGTTGCCGCGGCGACGCGGCAAGCTCGGCATGCCCCGTTCGGAGCAAGACCAAATAGGAAGGCGTTAAGGCTGGCCCGGCCGTGTCTTCGGGTAGGTTGCTTGAGGCCGCGAGCAATCGCGGTCCTAGAGGAATGATGGCCGCCCCGGTTTACCCGGGGAACAAAACCCGGCTTATCGGCCGACTCCCCCTTTTTTATCCACGCTTTAGCGAAAAGGATTTCCCGTGTCCCTGTGGACCGTGCTGCTTGCCGCCGGCTCCGGAACCCGTCTGGCCAAGGCCTCGGGCGGCGTCAAGAAACAGTTTCTCTCCGTGGGCGGCCGGCCGCTCTACTGGAAAGCCCTGACCGCCTTCGCCAAGTCCCCGGACGTGGCCGGGGTGGTCGTGGTTTTTGCGCCAGGCGATCTGGCCGAGGCCGCCCGCGAACTGGCCGGCTTTCTCGACGCCAGCCACCCGGGCCTGCCGGTCTTGACCGCCGCCGGCGGGGCCAGACGCCAGGATTCCGTCAAAAACGGCCTCGACGCCCTGCCCCGCGAAGCGCGTCTGGTGCTGATCCACGACGCGGCCCGGCCCTTTGTCGACGCCGGCCTCATCGCCCGGGTGACCGACGCCCTGGCCGCCGGGCGCAAGGCCGTCATCCCGACGCTGCCCGTCACCGACACCGTCAAGCAGGTGGACGGCGACACGGTGACCGCCACCCTGCCCCGCCATCGGCTTGCCGCCGTACAAACGCCCCAGGGCTTCGATCTGGCCTTGCTGCGGGAAGCCTATGCCCACGCCGGAGCGGATTTCGACGTCACCGACGACGCCAGCTTGGTCGAACACTACGGCCAGCCCGTTTTCACCGTGCCCGGAGCGCCGCGAAACATGAAAATCACCCATCCCGAGGATCTGGCCAGCCTGGCCGAGGCGGCCGCGCCGCCCGTGCCCGTCACCGGCTACGGCTACGACGTCCACCGCTACGCCGATTCGCGCAATTCCGGCAAACAACCCCCACGCCCCATGAAGCTCGGCGGCTTCCCCATCCTCGGCGCGCCCGAGGTGTTGGCCCACTCCGACGGCGACGTGCTGCTCCATGCTCTGACCGACGCGGTGCTCGGCTGCGTGGCTGGCGGCGACATCGGCCGGCTTTTCCCGGACAGCAACCCGGATTTCGACAACATGGCCTCGGGCGTGTTCTTGAGCGAAGCCTTGCTTGCGGCCAAGGCCAAAGGCCTGACCATCACCCACGTGGACCTGACCATCATCGCCCAGATCCCCAAGATCAGCCCCCACGCCGAGGCCATCCGCCTCAACGTGGCCGCGCTCATGGGACTGGACAAAGGGCAAGTGAACCTCAAGGCCACCACCGAGGAAGGCCTGGGCTTTACCGGCGAGAAAAAAGGCATCAAAGCCGTCGCCCTGGTCACCGGTTGGCGACGCCCGTGAGACGCTGGGCGCTGCCTGCCTGCTGGGCGTTGCCCAGTGCAGGGCTCTGTCCAGACCCGGCCGGGCGCTGCCCGGCGCCCGCCGGGGGGCTTAGCCCCCCGGACCCCCAACCTGGGGTTACCCGTGAGCGTAAAAAGGACATGGGGCGGATGGCTACTGCATTGTTAAAGTAAAGCTTAAACTATCTCACCCCGCCCCCCATGAAAAGTTTTTGGGGAAGGAGGGGGTCCAGGGGGAGGAAAC
>ALAO01000074.1 GCA_000307955.1 Solidesulfovibrio magneticus str. Maddingley MBC34
TTTCCAAAGGGGCTCAGCCCCTTTGGCCGCCGGAGGCATCCTTTTCTTCTCTCTTCTTTTCAACGCCTTACTTCAGCCCTGTCCATACCCGCAGCGCGCCCGCCCCGAACAGTCCCCAGGCGGGCCAGATGCCTTGGTCGCCGAGGGTCAGGGCGGCCAGGAAGCCGGCGGCCATGAGCGTCGCGCCCACAGCCAGGGGGAGCAAGCTGCGGCGCAGGCGTTCGGTGATAAACTCGATGGTTTCGGGAGAGAGCTTGACCCGCAGGTTGGATTCGCTGAGGTCGGTCAGCACGGTCTTGGCCCGGCGCAGGGTGAGCGGCAGGTTTTGGAGTTCGCCGCGCAGGGTGGGGAAGAGCCCGGCTTCGGCCCCCAGCGCCCGGGTGAGGTTGTGGCGCAGGCGCGGCAGGATGTCCTTGACGCCGTTGAAATTGTCGATGGCCGTGGCCCCCAGGCCCTCGATGAGGGCGCTGGCGCGCATGACGTAGACGATGTCCTGGGGCACCTTGAAGGGCAGGTCCTTCATGGAATCGAGAACGGAGAAGGCCAGCGCCTGCATGGAGGCGGCGGACAGGCTGGCGTCGCCGAAGATGTCGAACATGCGTTCGGCGAATTCCATCATTTCGGAGGGGTCGGCCCCGGCGGCGACGATGCCCAGGCGTTTGCAGGCGGCGATGAAGGTTTCGTAGTCGCGGTCGTGGGCGGATTTGGCGACTTCGATCATGGCCACCCGGGTGTCGGCGGGCAGGCGCTTGACCATGCCGAAGTCGAGCAGGGTGAGCGCGCCGCCGGGCCGCACGAGGATGTTGCCGGGGTGCGGGTCGGCGTGGAAGTAGCCGCGCACGAGCATTTGCTCGATGTAGAAGTCGATGAGCGCGTCTAGGACCGTGGAAAAGGCGATGCCGGCGGCGCGCAGGCTGGCCAGGTCGTCGATGCGCCAGCCGGTTTCGTAGCTCATGACCAGGGCGTGGACGCTCGAGAACTCGGGGTAGGGCCTGGGCAGGCGCACGGGGCCCTGGCCGTAGGCGTCGGTGAACTTGCGCAGGTTGGACAGCTCCACGGACAGATCGGCTTCGCGCACGATCATGGCGGAAAATTCCGTGAGCACGGCCTCGATGGAATTTTTGGTGGCGCTGGCGAAAAACGGGGTGAAGGCCCCGAGCATGGCCCGAATGGCGGCGATGTCGGTCCGCACCTGCTTATCCACGCCCAGGCGTCGCAGCTTGACGGCGACGAGTCTACCGTCCGGCAGCGTGGCGGCATGGACTTGGCCGATGGAGGCGCTGGCCAGGGGGGTGTCGTCAAAGGCGGCAAAGGGCGGGGCGTCGCCGAAGGCCAGGCGGAAGGCGGCCTGGAAATCGGCCTTGGGCATGGGGTCGACTTCGTCGTGGACCCCGCGCAGTTCGGCCAGGTAGTTCTCGGGGAAAAAATCGGCCCGGGTGGCCAGCACTTGCGCCAGTTTGACGAAGCACACGCCAAGGGTCAGGACGGCGTCTTTCAGCCGGCGCGGCGGCAGGGGGGCGAGAAAGAGGAAGCGCTCCCTGCGCCGCACCAGCACGAAGACGGTATGGAGAAAGCGGAACGTCAGCCAGAGGCGGCCCGGGGACGGCGGCCGGGGCATCAAGACGACTTTTTCGTCAGCAACGCCTTGAGTTCGGCGATGTCGTCCTTGGTGGCCAGGCCCATTTCCTCCAGGACTTTTTTCACTTCCTCGCGCACGCGCGCGGCCAGGGATTCTTCTTCCTTCTTGGCCCGGGCCTTGGCGTCTTCGAGGAACTGCGTGGCCTCATCGCGGGAGACTTCGCCGCGTTTTTCCAGTTCGCCGAGCACTTCGCCCAGCTTGTCCTTGGCCAGAAAGGCCGCGCCCAGGCCCATGGAGAGGAGATCGACGGGTTTCATGCGCACCTCGCTTGGATTGTGCCGATACTATGGGAATTCGGGGGGCTGGCGTCAAGGCGGGACTTGGACGGGCGGACACTTGGCCGCAGGGGGCGGCGTCACGGGCCTGGCGGCGCGGCGTTTTCGAGACAGACCGCATTCCCGGTTGCAACAGGCCGGGCAATGGGCCATAGGTGAGGATAAGACGACCCGCGCGGGCCGTTGCAACCCAAGACGCCAAAGGAGCATCCCCCATGAGCGATCTGATCGTCGTCGGCTATGACGACATGTTCAAGGCCGAGGAAGTGCGGCTCAAACTTCTCAAGATGCAGAAGGAATACCTCGTCGACCTGGAAGACGCCGTGGTGGCCGTCAAGAAAGACGACGGCAAGGTGAAGCTCAACCAGATGTACCACCTGGCCGCCTCGGGCGCGGTGGGCGGCGGCTTCTGGGGCATGCTCATCGGCCTGATTTTCCTCAATCCCATCCTCGGGGCCGTGGTCGGGGCCGGAGCCGGCGCGGCGGCCGGGGCGCTGTCCGACGTCGGCATCGACGACGACTTCATGAAAAAACTGGCCGAGCAGCTCCAGCCCGGCACCTCGGTGCTGTTCGTGCTCATCCGCAAGATGACCGCCGACAAGGTCCTGGCCGAGCTGTCCGGCACCGGCGGCAAGGTGCTCCAGACCTCGCTGTCCCATGAGGACGAGACCAAGCTCCAGACCGCCCTGGACGCGGCCAAGGCCTCGGCCTAGCCCTGCGGTGAGCCGCGTTTTTAAGGCCCTGTCGCGATGCGGCAGGGCCTTTTTGCGTGGGGCGGTATGGAAACGGGTACCGGCGTACCTGCGCGTGCCTGCTTGCGCTGCCCTGGTCCAGGGCGCATAGGCTTGGGCAAACGTCCCACTGGAGGCTTGTCCATGAAGACCTTGTTCGATCCGGTCGCCGTCGGCGCACGGCAGGCAAAAAACCGCCTGGTGCGTTCGGCCACCTGGGAACGCCTGGCCGACGCCCAGGGCCGGGCCACGCCCGAACTGCTCGCCGTCTACGAAGCCTTGGCCCGGGGAGGCGTGGGAACCGTCATCATCAGCGCCACCTCCGTCGATCCCGAGGGCGGCTCGCTGCCCGGCCAGCTCGGCCTGGCCCGCCCCGAACACGTGGAGGGACACCGGCGCATCGTGGACACGCTGCACGCCCAAGGCTGCCTGGCCCTGGCCCAGTTCGCCTTCGCCGGACGAGACGGCGCGCTGTGGTCGGCGGGCGACCCCGATACGGCGGCCCTGGCCGCCTTGCCGGACCTCTACGCCCGGGCCACGGTCCTGGCCCGCCAGGCCGGCTACGACGGGGCGCAAATCCACAGCGCCCACGGCTATTTCCTGAGCCAGTTCCTCAATCCGGCCACCAATGCCCGCACCGACGCCTACGGCGGTTCGCCGGAGAACGCCCGACGCCTGCTCATGGACATCTGGGCGGCCATGGCCGGCGAGGCCGGCCGGGATTTCCTCCTGGCCGTCAAGCTCGATTGCCGGGACATGGCCGGCACGCCCGGGCTGGACCGAATCTGCCTGGAGACGGCCAAGATCCTGGACGAGGCCGGCATCGATCTGGTCGAGGTCAGCGGCCTGGGCGGCAACAAGGGGATTTGCGGCGGCAAGAAGCAGCCGCAGTCGGTCTTTCGCCGGGAAGCCGGGGAGGTGGCCGCGGCCGTTGGCGCGGCGGTGGCCCTGGTCGGAGCCAACCGCTCGCCCGAGGTCATGGAAGAGGTTCTGGCGGAAACGGACGTGGCGCTTTTCGCCTTGTCGCGGCCGCTGTTGCGCGAGCCCGATCTGCCGGCCCGCTGGGAGGCCGGGGACCGGCGGGGGGCGGCCTGCGTGTCCTGCGGCAAGTGCTACGACGAGGCTGGCAACGGCTGTTTCTTCAACCGCCGTCGGTCCGAAGCCTGATTCCCTCGCCTGCGGCCAAGCCCGGGCAAGGGGGGGTGGGCCGCGCGATGGGCCGGTGACGGCCCAACGCCGGAGCTGCCCCGGGCGGCGGTCCAGGCGAAAAAGGCCCTGTCGCATGGCGGCAGGGCCTTGGTTCGTGCCGTGGGAGGGGAAGCGGCTAGTCGTCGCGTCCCTTAAAAAATACGAGAGTATTTTTTAAGGAAAATAAATGGTTTTAGCTCGTTGACTATAAAACCATATGCGCTTTTCGCGGACGCGACCTAGTCGTCGGCGGCGGCCACGGGGCCGTTAAACACGATGGAGACGATTTCGTAGTTGATCTTGCCGCGCGGGGCGTCGACCACGATCTCGTCGCCCACGAACTTGCCGAGCAGGGCCAAGCCCACCGGAGACAGCAGCGAAATGGAGCCTTTGCTGGGTTCGGCCTCGTCCGGGCCGAGCAGGGTGTACTTTTTCATGTCGCCGGTATCCACGTCCTCGATCTCGACCGTGGCCCCGAAGATGACCTGCTCGCCGCCCAGGGTGGCCATATCGATGACGTTGAAACGCGACATGCGGGATTCGATGTAGTTGATGCGGGCTTCGAGCATGCCCTGGCGTTCACGCGCGGCTTCGTAGCCGGCGTTTTCGCGCAGGTCGCCTTCCTCGCGCGCTTCCTTGATGGCCAAAATGACGCCGGGGCGCTCTTTCTTGAGCCGTTCCAGCTCGCGTTCCAGCCGTCTGAAGCCCTCAACGGAAATAGGGATGCTTTCCATCGGCAATACCTTGCAATCGGGTGATGTTGGAGTGTCTGGGCATTAACGAGAGCGGCCCCGCCCCGAGAGAGGGCGCGGCCGCCGAAAGGTCATGGAAATAGCCATGCGGACAGGGACGGTTTTCTGATTAGTCCATACGGCGCTCGGGGTCAAGACGGGAGTTGTCCGGCCGGCCGGAGCTCGGGTATAGGGGACCTCCGCCGGGCAAACCGCCCAAGGAGCACGTATGCGCGTCTATCTCGCCGGTCCGCTTTTTACCCTGGCCGAACGCCGCTTTATGGCCCATTTGCGCGATCTGGCCGGAGAACTGCCCGGGGTCGAACCGGTCTGGCCGGGGGACTTGTTCCCGGCCGGGGAGCTGGCCTCCCTGGGCGAAGCGGCCAAGGACCATATTTTTCGGGGCTGCGTCGAGGCCCTGGAGGGCTGCGACCTGGTCCTGGCCGTTCTCGACGGCCCGGCCGTGGACGACGGCACGGCCTGGGAAGTGGGCTACGCCTACGCCCGGGGCCTGCCGGCCTGGGGGTTGCGCACGGATTTTCGCAACGCCGGCGACACCGGCCAATCCCTGGTCAACTGCATGATCGAATGCGCCTGCCAGGCGATTTACCGTGATGTCGGCGCGTTGCTGTCCGCCTTGGCCTCCCGCGCGGCCGGGAAATAACCAAAGTTTCATTTGCAGGGATGTTCGATTTGACATAAATTCGTGACTCACGATCAGGCGACGGCTCTGTCTTAAACCGCAACCGGGGTGGACGGCAGTCATGACGGAAACGTGTCAAGATCCGCTGATGTTTCTTGTGGATAGGCTGTGTTGCAACGTCTATCTGGACGGCGGCGGCAATGTCCGGCTGGGCTTTTCCCGGCGGCACGGGCTGGCCGATATGATGACCGCCCAAGGCATTGTCCGTTCCCACGCCGGTTTTTTGCGCGACCGATTGCGCCAACTCGGGCGCTGCGCCGGCGCGCCGGCCCCTGAAGGGCCTTCCCTGGCCGAGCACGTGGCTCTTGGCCCTTTTTGCCCGCTGGTCTAGCCGCTTTTCACTCCCTGCTTTTCGCTTTCCGACGCGCCCGCCTGGGGGGGGCTGGCGTCCGCTGGTTCCGGCTCTTCTGGGCCGGGGCGAGGGCGCCGTCGTTTATTCAGAAAACGATTCTCAAATTTGATTGACATTGATATTGAATTTCATTTACAAGCCGTTCCCACGGGCGCACGGTCAGGCTGACGCCTGGCGACCGCGCTTGCCAGGGCCTGGAGCAAAGCTATGCGACGGGCCGGTGGGAAAGCATGTTATCGGGCCGGCGGAGCGACCGACCGTCGAGGCTGCATAAGGAGGAACGGCATGGTAGTGTCTTTGAGAAAACTGGCCGTCAATCAGCAGGGTTGCATCAAGGCCGTCACGGCCAGCGGCGAAATGGGCCGACGCATTCGCGACATGGGGCTGATGCCCGGGACGCCGATCATGGTGGTCGGGCATGCGCCCTTGGCCGATCCGGTGGCCCTGCGCATGCGCGGATTCACGCTGTCGCTTCGCAACAGCGAAGCCGACTGCATCACCGTGGAGGCGCTCTAGGCCATGCCGACCATCAAAGTGGCCGTGTCCGGCCAGCCCAACTGCGGCAAAAGCACGATGTTCAACGCCATTACCGGCGGTTCGGCCCGGGTCGGCAACTATCCCGGCATCACCGTGGACCGGCTGGAAGGCGTCTATCAGCAAAACGGCGACAAGATCCATCTGGTGGACCTGCCCGGCACCTACTCCCTGACCTCCTATTCCATGGAGGAGCTGGTCGCCCGCAACGTCATCGTGGACGAACACCCCGACGTGGTCATCAACATGATCGACGCCACGGCCCTGGAACGCAGCCTCTATCTGGCCGTGCAGTTCATGGAGATCGGCGCGCCCATGGTCCTTGGCCTCAACATGATGGACGAGGTCAAGCGCAGCGGCGTGACCATCGACGTGAAAAAGCTCTCCACGCTGCTTGGCGTGCCCGTGGTGCCCTGCGTGGCCCGGGTGGGCCAGGGGCGCGAGGAGCTCATGCAGGCCGTGGCCGCCGCCTATAAGGTGTCAAACGGCCAATGGAAGCCCATCAAGCTGTCCTACGGCCCGGAACTCGACCCGGTCATCGAGCGCATGACCGCGATGATCGCCGAGGCCGGCTTCCTGGCCGACCGCCACGATCCCCGCTGGGTGGCCATCAAGTACCTGGAAAACGACGAGCAGGTCATTGAGAAGGGCCGGGCCGCCGGCCCCCTTTCGGCCAAGCTCGAAGCCCTGTGCAAGGAAACCGAGGTCCATACCCGCCAGCACATGGGCGCCACCCCCGACGCCATCATCGCCGACTGGCGCTACGGCTTCATCAACGGCCTGCTCAAGCAGGGCGTGGTGTCCGGCGGCGACGAACTGCGCCGCACCTCTTCGGACTCCATCGACCGAGTCGTCACCCACAAGGTGCTCGGCCCGGTCATCATGTTGCTTGTCCTGTGGCTCATGTTCCAGATCACCTTCACCCTGGGCGAGTATCCCAAGGGCTGGCTGGAGGCCGGTTTCGAGTGGCTGGCCGGCATCGGCACGGCCTACCTCCCCGAGGGCGACCTGCAGTCGCTGATCGTTTCGGGCATCATCGGCGGCGTCGGCTCGGTCATGAGCTTCACGCCGCTGATTCTCATCATGTTCGCCATGCTCGTCTTCCTGGAAGACCTCGGCTACATGGCCCGGGTGGCCTACATGATGGACAAGGTCATGCGGATTTTCGGCCTGCACGGCATGTCGGTCATGCCGCTGATCATGTCCGGCGGCATCCCCGGCGGCTGCGCCGTGCCGGGCGTCATGAGCGCGCGCACCCTGCGCAGCCCCCGTGAGCGCCTGGCCACCATCCTCACCGCGCCGTTCATGGTCTGCGGGGCCAAAACCACGGCCTACCTCATGCTCGTGGCCGCCTTTTTCCCGGGCAACCCGACCCGGGCCATGTTCCTGGTGGTGCTGGCCGCCTGGGGCTTCGTGCTCCTCGTGTCGCGGCTGTTGCGCTCCACCGTGGTCAGGGGCGAGTCCACGCCCTTTGTCATGGAAATACCGCCCTACCGCCTGCCCACCCTGCGCGGCGTCGCCCACCACACCCTGGAGCGGGTCTGGCAGTACGTCAAAAAGGCCGGCACCGTGATCCTGGCCGTGTCCATCCTCATGTGGGCCGTGATGACCTTCCCCAAGCTTTCCGAGGAGACCGTGGCCGCTTTCGACGCCAGGCGCGACGCCGCCGTGGAGCGGGTCAAGGCCGCCAACCCCAGCGCCAGCGAGGAAGTGCTGGCGGCGCTGACCGATGACGCCGCCAAGACCATCGAGGACGAGCAGAACGAAGAGGCGCTCAAGAACTCCATCGGCGGCCGCGTGAGCCTGTTCCTGAGCCCGGCTACGGAGCTGGCCGGCTTCCCCTGGCAGGCCAACGTGGCCCTGCTCGGCGCGTTCGCGGCCAAGGAAGTCTTCGTCTCCACCATGGCCACGGCTTATTCCATGGGCGAGGTCGATCCCGAGGAATCGGAGTCGCTCAGCGAAAAGCTGGCCGCCGACCCGGCCTGGACCCTGCCGGCGATCCTGAGCGTCTTTGCCTTCATGCTCCTCTACACGCCCTGCATGGTCACGGTGGTGGCCATCGCCAAGGAAACCAACTGGAAGTGGGCTGCCTTCTCGGTTTTGGGCTCCATGACCTTCGCTTTCGCGGTGTCGGTTGCCATCTACCAGATCGGCAAGCTGTTCCTTGTCTGACGCCCTCGCCAGACGACGCCAAAACGCCCGGAGAGCCGCAGCTCTCCGGGCGTTTTTTTAGGGGGCGAAAGGGGAGGGCGGCCTAGCGGAAGACCACGGTCTTGTTGCCGAAAACGATCACCCGGTCTTCCAGATGCCAGGTCACGGCCCGGGCCAGCACCGTGCGTTCCAGTTCGCTGCCCATGGCCTTGAGATCGGCCACGCTGTGGCGGTGGGTCACCCGCGCGGTGTCCTGCTCGATGATGGGGCCGGCGTCGAGTTCGGCCGTGACGTAGTGGGCCGTGGCCCCGATGAGCTTGACGCCCTTCTCGTGGGCCTGGCGGTAGGGATCGGCTCCGACGAAGGCCGGCAGGAAGGAATGGTGGATGTTGATGACGCGGTTGTCGTAGGGCCGCAGGAAATCCCCCGAGACCACCCGCATGTAGCGGGCCAGGACGAGCAAATCCACGCCTGCCCCGAGCAGATCGGCCATGCGGGCCTCGGCCTCGGGCATGCCGCCGTCGCCCACCGGCACGCAGTGGTAGGGCACGCCGAAGCCCTCCACGGCCTCGCGCGGGTCCTCGTGGTTGCCGATGACCATGGCGATGTCGCAGGGCAGCTCGTTTCGGGCGTAGCGCCACAAAAGCTCCATGAGGCAGTGGTCGTGACGCGAAACGAGGATGGCCACGCGCTTGGGCACGTCGGAGTAGGACAGTCGCCAGTCCATGTCGAAGCGGTTGCCCACCACCTCGCCGAAAGCGGCCTCCAGGGCGGCCCGGGACACATCGATGTAGGGCGTGTAGAATTCCAGGCGCATGAAAAAGGTGCCGCCCTCGGGATCGGTGGAGTGCTGGTCGAGGTCGATGATGTTGGCCCCGTGGGTGTACAGAAACGTGGTCACGGCGGAGACGATGCCGGGCCGGTCGGGGCAGGTGATGCGCAGTCGGGCGGTGGCGGACATGGCAGGTGGTCCTTTTGCGGTTTCTTAGCCGGAAAAACCGGGAAAAAGGGCATAGCCCAGAACGCCTCCCGACGCCAGCGGGGAGGCGGCAAAGAATGTTCGGACAATATTGTCAAAATCTGAAAATTATTTTACTGACACCCGGTCCCGCGGGCCGTTTCCGGTTTCGACCGGGGGCTTGGCCGAAGCCGGGGGGTATCCGGCAGTTCCCGGAAAACCAGGCCTTGGGCTGGGTTGGCCGAAGCCGTGTGTGCAGCCGATGCCGGGTTTTTTGAGAAAATTCAACAATTCCAGCCGAGTGGTGATTCGTCCCGTCATCGGACGTTTCACAAAAATGTTGGACGCCCTGGTCCGGGGGATTCCCTTCAATCTGGACTTGAGCTATAGACCGTGTCTTGGAGTCAAGGTGTAAGTACTTGAAATCGACTGCAAACAGGAGGCGTTCATGAAAAGGTCCTGGCTGATTGCCCTTTTTTGCGTTCTGGGCCTGGCTTCGCCGGTCCGGGCGGCCGACACCGTCAAACTGGGTTTCAACATCCCGCTGACCGGCGACATCCCTGACGTCGGCGAATCGTCCAAGAACGCGGCCGAGATGCTCAAGAAGAAGATCAACGACGCCGGCGGCCTGAAAGTGGGCGACAAAACCTACAAAGTCGAATTCGTTTACGAAGACAACGAGTCCAAGGCCGAATCCGCCCTGTCCGCCACCCGCAAGCTCATCACCCAGGACGGCGTCATCGGCATGGTCGGCCCCCAGTCCAGCAAGCAGGCCGTGCCCGCCGCCGAGGCCGCCAATGAACTGAAGACCCCCATGATGGCCCCCTGGTCCACCAACCCCAACACCACCAAAGCCCGCCCCTACGTTTTCCGCGGCTGCTTCCTGGACACCTTCCAGGGCCCCACCGCCGCTAAGTTCGCCAGCGAAGAGTTCAAGGCCAAAAAGGCCGCGGTGCTCTACGACATCGCCTCCGACTACCCCAAGGGCCTGGCCGAGGACTTCAAGGCCGCCTTTGAAAAGATCAACGGCCCCGGCTCGGTGGTCGCCTTCGAGACCTTCACCACCAAGGACGTCGACTTCTCGGCCCAGCTGACCAACATCGCCAAGTCCGGCGCCGAAGTGCTGTTCGTGCCCCAGTACTACAACGAAGTGCCGCTGATCGTGCAGCAGGCCAAGTCCCTGGGCTTCAACAAGCCGGTGCTCGGCTCCGATTCCTGGGGTTCCGGCGACCTGATGGGCCTTTGCGGCGACAACTGCAAGGGCTTCTTCTTCGTCACCCACTACGCCGCCGCCGGCGCCCAGGGCAAGACCAAGGAATTCATCGACGAGTACACCAAGCTCTACAAGAAGACCCCTGACGACGTCGCCGCCCTGACCTGGGACGGCGCCAACCTGATGCTCGCCGCCCTGCAGTCCGCCGGCCCCCTGTCCGGCGACTTGGCCAAGGACCGCGAGGCCCTGATGAAGGCCATGGCCGGCATCAAGAAGTTCGAAGGCATCACCGGCAACATGTCCTACCCCGCCACGGGCGACCACGACCCCATCAAGTGCGCCGTGGTGGTCAAGATCGACGATGCCGGCAAGTTCGCCTTCTACAAGTCCGTTTGCCCGTAGACTGAAGTCCCGTGAACCTTGGCGCGGCCCGGAAGCTTCCGGGCCGCGCTTCCCCAACGATGCGCCGAAAGGGGGTCCCCGTTGCTCCAGAGCTTCCTGCAAAACATTTTAAACGCCTTGCAGTGGGGGAGCTTTTATTCCCTCATCGCCCTGGGCTACTGCCTGGTCTATGGCGTTTTGTTGCTGATCAACTTCGCCCATGGCGACATTTTCATGGTCGGGGCCTACATCGCCTTTTATTGCTGCATGTTCCTGCTCGGCAAGTTCGGCGTCTTCGCCGGCCTGCCCGGCTGGATGGTGCTGGCCGTGGCCATCCCGCTCACCATGATCCTCACCGCCGTGGTCGGCGTCACCCTGGAGCGCATCGCCTACCGGCCGCTGCGGCGCAAGGGCGTCAACCGCCTCTACGTCGTCATCACGGCGCTGATGTGCGGGCTGATCCTCGAAAACGGCAACTTGGCCCTCCTCGGAGCCAGCCGCAAAAGCTTTCCCACCTTGGTGCCCATCAAGGTCTTCGAGGTGTTCGGCGTCACGGTCACCAACATCAAGCTCATGGTCATCGGCGTGGCCATCCTCTCCTTTTTGCTGCTGCACTTCATCGTGACGCGCACCAAGATCGGCATGGCCATGCGGGCCATCTCCTACGACCGCTTCGCCGTGCCGCTCATGGGCATCCCGGCCGACACGGTCATCGTCTTCACCTTCGTGCTTGGTTCCGGCTTCGCCGGCCTGGCCGGACTCTTTTTCGCCATGACCTATCCGGTCATCGACCCCTACATGGGCGCGCTCATAGGCTGGAAGGCCTTCATCGCAGCCGTGGTCGGCGGCATCGGCTCCATCGCCGGGGCCTTTGCCGGCGGTTTTTTGCTGGGGTTCGTCGAAATCATGGTGGTGGCGTTTTTCCCCTCCACCTACCGCGACCTCATCGCCTTCTCGATCCTGCTCCTCATCCTGTCCATCCGGCCCACCGGTCTCTTCGGCGTGGCCCGGCGGACCAAAATCTAAGGCTCGCAAGGGGGAATGAGTATGCAGCGCCTGACCGTGCCCGCCTTGCTGGCCTGTCTGTTCGGGGTTCTGCTCTGGGCCGCCGGCACCGGAGCCCTCAACGTCTACTGGCAGTCCGTGCTCATGTTCATGGGCGTCAACATCATCCTGGCCACGAGCCTGAACATCATCAACGGCAACATGGGCGAGTTCTCCTGCGGCCACGCCGGCTTCATGGCCGTCGGAGCCTACGTGTCCTCGCTTTTGTCCGTGGCCCTTTTCACCAAGAGCCAGGTTTTCGGCGAGCCGCTCATCGGCCCGTCGGCGGCCGTGTGGCTCTTCCCGCTGGTGCTGATCGCCGGGGCCCTGGCCGCCTCCCTGGTGGGGCTTCTGGTCGCCATCCCGTCGTTTAAGACCCGGGGCGACTACCTGGCCATCATCACCATCGCCGCCGCCTACATCGTCAAGTCCACCATCGAGAACATCGGGGCCATCGGCGGCGCGCGCGGCTTCATGGGCATGAGCGCGGTGATGAGCGCCATGAACGAGACGATAAACCTCCCCTGGATCCTGATATGGGTGTTTGTCGGCACGGTCTTTTCCGTGTGGCTCATCCGCCGGTTTATCTACTCGACCTTCGGCAAGGGCGTGGACGCCATCTGCCAGGACGAGATCGCGGCCGAAATCATGAGCGTCAACACCGATCGGGTCAAACTGGTGGCCTTCATGGTCTCCTGCGGCCTGGCCGGCCTGGCCGGCGGCCTTTTTGCCCACATCCTGGGCTACGTGAACCCGGGCACGTTTACGATCCTCAAATCCACCGAGATCATGGTCATGGTCTATCTCGGCGGCATGGGCTCCCTGTCCGGTTCGGTGCTGGCCGCCATCCTCATGACGCTGCTCATCGAATACCTGCGCGACGCGTTCGGTTTCCTCAACACCTTCCTGCACTACATCTCGGTCATCCCGGATTCCTACGAGGTGACCCAGGTCTGGAAGTGGGTGGTCATTCCGCTGCTTTTGGTGCTTTTGATGCAGTTTCGCCCCGAGGGCATCATGGGGCGTCGCGAGCTGGCCGACGTGTTTCCCGGGCTTCGCAAATTCTACAAGTTCAAGGGGTAGGCCGTGGCGCTTCTCGACGTAAAGGAAATGACCCAGTACTTCGGCGGCTTGTGCGCCGTGTCGGAGTTCACGGTGGCCCTGGAGCAGGGCCAGATGGCGGCGCTTATCGGCCCCAACGGCGCGGGCAAGACCACGGTCTTCAACCTCGTCAGCGGCTTCTACAAGCCCACGCGCGGCGAGATCATCTTCGACGGCCAGTCCATCAAGGGCTTAAAGCCCCATCAGGTGACCTCGCGCGGCATCGCCCGGACCTTCCAGAACATCCGCCTGTGGTTCGAGATGACCGTGCTCGACAACATCCGCATCGCCCAGCATCATGCCCTGGGCTACGGCCTGTTCGACTGCTTCCTGCGCACCCCGCGCTACATGCGCCGCGAGCGCGACATCGAGGACCACGCCATGGAGGTGCTCTCCCGCCTGGGCCTGGCCGAGGTGGCAAACGAGCTGCCCAAGAACCTGCCCTACGGCGTGCAGCGGCTGGTGGAGATCGCCCGGGCCCTGTCCATCAAGCCCAAGCTCCTCATGCTCGACGAGCCGGCCGCCGGCCTCAACTCGGCCGACGTCGAGGGGCTGATCAAGCTCATCGGCGACATCCACCGGGACTACGGCATCGCCATCTGGATGATCGAACACCAGATGGACGTGGTCATGTCCTTGTGTTCCTGGATCAAGGTCATCGATTTCGGGGCCACCATCGCCGAGGGCACGCCCGAGGCCATCCAGAACAACCCCGACGTCATCAAAGCCTACCTGGGAGACGATACAATCTGATGCTGCTCTCCGTCCAAAACCTTCGGGTCAAATACGGCAATATCGAAGCCCTCCACGGCATCTCCTTCCACGTCAACCGGGGCGAGATCGTCACGCTCATCGGCGCCAACGGCGCCGGCAAGACCACCACGCTCCTGTCCATCATGCGCCTGCCGCCCCCCGAGGCCCCCAAGGTCGTCGAGGGCGACATCCTCTATGAAGGCCAGTCCATCCTCGGCTGGGAGACCCACGACGTGGTGCGCAAGCTCCACATGGACCTCTCCCCCGAAGGCCGGCGGATTTTCGGCAACCTGACCGTCATGGAGAACCTCGTCCTGGCCACCTACGCCCGCAAGGACGGGGAGGAAGCCATCGCCCGCGATCTTGACCGGGTGCTGTCGCTTTTCCCGCGCATGTCCGAGCGGCGCAAGCAGCGCAGCGAGTCGCTCTCCGGCGGCGAGCAGCAGATGCTGGCCGTGGGCCGGGCCATCATGACCGGCTGTGATTTCATCTTGCTGGACGAGCCGAGCATGGGGCTGGCCCCGCTTTTGATGTACGAGATGTTCCGCACGCTTAAAAAGCTCAACGAGCTGGGCCTGACCATTTTGCTCATCGAGCAAAACGCCAAGGTGGCCCTCAACTTCGCCCACCGGGGCTATGTCCTGGACACCGGCGAGATCAAGACCTCGGGCACGGCCGAGGAGCTCAAGCGCGATCCGGAAGTGAAAAAGGCCTACCTCGGCGGCTAGCTGTTGGCCTATTCTCGAAATGCAAGCGCCCGGCGGGAGACCCCGTCGGGCGCTTGGCGTTTGGCGCGCCTTCAAGCGGTCCCCGCGTCTGGCGTTGGGGAGCTTCAAAACGCGCGCGGCGAGCTGCTTGCGGTCGACGCTGGCGCGACGCAGTACAGGGGCCTTTGGCTACACAGCGTGGGTCGATTTCCTGCATCCTTGGCGCGAAACCTGCTTGTAACCTTCCGACGGCCGCCTGCGTCGGCTGAAATTTCCCGCTTCCACAAGCTGTTGGTGGAAAAATCCGGCATGGACCTTGCCAAGTTTGGCTTGGGGTGCGTCCAGATCGGCAAAATTTTCCGCCCCAGGAGGCATGGGCATGAGCGTTCAAGCCATAGGCCAGGACAATACCAATAGTTGGCTGGCCCAGATGCTGGCCAGCTATACCGGCCAGACCTCGTCCGCCGCGTCGTCCCTGGAAAGCCTGCTCGGCACGGGCAGCGCGACCGGCGACGACTCGGCAAATTCTTCCTCTTCGTCGTCGACCTCAAGCGTCGGCAGCTTCAACGACATCCTGCAAGCCCTGCTGGCCGGCAACGGGGCCGTGGGCTACGACATGACCACCGGGTCGCTGACGGACTTGAGCGGCGCGACCCAGGCCGGGGCCATGCCGCCTCCGCCGTCGGGCGAGGAGGTGGACGGGATCAGCCGCGAGGTCACGGAAACCGAAAACGCCGACGGCAGCCTGTCGCGCTCGGTCACCATGACCGACGCCGACGGCAAGGTCGTCGGCACGGAAAAAACCACCCAGAACGCCGACGGCTCCTACAGCACCGTCATGACCATGGTCCAGGCCGACGGCACGACCATGACCCGCTCCATGACCGGGAACTATGACGCCAACGGCAATTTCGTCGAGAAGAACACCCTGACGGCCGCCGACGGCACGGTGCTCGAATCCGGCACGGTGACCACCGCCGAGGATGGTTCCTTCACGTCAACCATGACCATGACCGGACCTGACGGCAAGACCACCACCCACAGCGCTTCGGGCGCGTACGCCGACGACGGCAGTTTCACCGTAAAAAGCAGCTTGGCCGACGCTGACGGAAACATTCTCGAGAGCGGCACGGAGATCACCGCGGCCGACGGATCGTCCACCTATACCGTCACCCGCACCGGCCCGGATGGCAAGACCGCGACCGAGACGGAAGCCTACGACGCCTTCGGCGCGTTGGTTTCGACGTCTACCTCGACGCCCACCTCGAGCGCGTCCTCGGGAACCGCCCAGGCCGCCGGGGCAGGCGGTTCGAGCGGCGCGTCGGACAGTTCGTCGGGCAGCTCCGGCAGCGAGGAGACCATCACCACCGTGACCACGGCCTTCAATACCGAAGGCATGACCCAGACCACCGTGGTGACCGACGTCAACGGCAAGATCCTCAACAAGTCGGTCAAGGATTTCCCCTTTTCCACCAAGGCCGAAGGACAGGCCTACGGGGCCAGCGAAGCGAGCAAGGGCGGCCTGTCCTCCATGCTCGACCAATACGCCCAGGGCCGCTACGGCGCGGACCGCTACGCCGCCATGGCCGCTTCCGGGGACTCGGGCGGACAAAGCGGCTTCTCCGCCCAGGCCTAGTCCGACGATCCCGGGCGGACGGATTCACGGGTTGTTGCAGCCCCCTTTCGGCGAGTCCGAAAGGGGGCTTCGCTGTGAGCAAGGCGGGCTTGCAAGCTTTCGTCAAGGGCGATCACGGCGTGGCCGCCAAGGCGCTGCTTCCCGGCCAGGGAGCCCGGCTCGGGCCTGTGGAGGCGCGTGGCCGGGCCTTGGCTGCCTGGCAGGGCGCAGGGACGCCCGCCGGGAAAAACCGGGGAAGGCAGGAAGACCGCCTCCCGGCTTGCCGCGACGGCGTGGCTCGGGTAGCAGGGGAGAGGGCCGTAGCCTGACCTCGGCCCGGCCTGAAGGAGCGGCGATGCGCAACAAGTTTCTGGGAACCGGCGAGCCTGGCTGGCATCCGGTGCGCAAGGTCAGGGTGGTGCTGTCCGGGCTGCGTTTTGCCGTGCTCTACGACGGCAGCGTGGCCTGGAAAGTGGTGGTCTCGGCGCTGGTGCTGGCCGTTTTCGGGGCTACCGGCCATTGGCGGGATTTTCTGCTCATGCTGGTGGCCACGGGCCAGATGCTGGCGGCCGAGCTGCTCAATTCCGCCGTGGAAGGGGTGTGCGATTTCCTGGTCAGCCAGGAGGACCGGCGCATCAAGGCCATCAAGGACATGGCGGCGGCCGCCGCCGGCATCGCCATCCTTTTCTGGGGACTGGTGCTCGTCTGGGAAGCCGGCCGGCTGGTCGGGGCCTGGCCCGGACCCTAGCCGGCCCGGCTCAGGCCGCATCCCTGAAAAAACGTTCGTATTTATTTAAGGATGCGCGCTAGAATTTGCCCTTGGCCTTGGCAAAGGCGGACTTGAGGTCGGTCAGGGCCTGTTCCATGCCGTGGCGCAGTTCGACCATGGCGTCGCCGCCGCCCTTGCGCAGCAAGGTCAGCTTGTAGCGAGCCTTGTCGTATTTTTCGAGCAGCGCTTCGAGATCGCCGGACCAGCGGTCGAAGAAGTCCTGCCCCTTGTCCTTGGCTTCGGCCCGGGCGGCCTCGATCTTGGCCTTGTAGGCGGCCAGCTGTTCCTCCAGGCTGACGCCGAAACGGTCCTTGTCGTCCATGGCGGCCTCCGTGTCGTTGCAACGTGCATGAAGTTTAGCCCAGGGCCGGGAGCAGGGCAAGCAGAGGGGTCGGAAATTCCATTTCAATCCTGTCGGGAAGTCTTGCTCTTCGCGAAACGCTTTGCTAAGTGCCTTATAGGTCGTTCCGGGCGGGGACGGCGTTCGGGGGAGAAAACGCTGCTCCGCCCCTGGTCAAGGCCCGAAGGCGTTCTTATGTTGTTCGAGAAACGACGTATCCACTAACCACGAAGCCGGAGCGCTTCGCATGAGGAGACGGTCGTTTTCGCCATCGGATTGTTTTTGGACAACAAGACGTGTTTGCAAGGAGGAAGGCCATGAACGCGCAGTTTAAGAAGATTTGGGTCCTGCTTTTGGCCCTGTGCATCGGGTTCGCCGCCCTGCCGGGGAAGTCCCACGCTGTCGGCGAAGCCGGCACGTTCCATGTGACGCCTGAGTTCGGCGTCTACGGCACCGGCCAGAAGGCGGTCAATTCCATCCTGACCTTTGGCTTAAGCGGCGGCTACTTTGTCATGGACGGCCTGTCCATCGGCGTGGAAGCCCTGGCCTATTCGTTCGATGTGCGCCAGATCGACCGTCGCGGCCCGGTGACCAACTTCATCTACACCGTCGCCAGCGACAACGGCTACTCGAACAACCCCTGGGCGTTTGGCGCCAATGCGCTGATCCGCTACTACCCGATCCACACCGACAAGGCGGCCTTCTTCATCGGCACCGGCCTTGGCGGCCTGTTCTCCAGCGAACGCATCCCCTACTGGGAGAACGGTTCCCACGGCCAGTACTCCAACCTGACCGTGCCGGTCGACATCGGCTTCTCGGTCAATCTGTCCCAGAACGTGGCCTTCGAGCTGGCCGGACGCTATCAGCGCATTGGCTTCACCAACCAGGGCCTGGACGCCTGGGGTGGCCACGGTGGCATTCGGATCACTTTTTAGGCTGACAAACGTTTTGATCTAGAGTAGAGGGTAAGGCCCTCCCGCCCGCACCGGGTGGGAGGGCCAGTTTTTTCCGAGGCCGGTCCCAGGGGCGCTTGACATGTTGCGCCCGTGGGTCTATAGGCCTCTGTCTTTGCCATACACTACGATTTTTTTGAACGGAGACGGCTATGCCCACGATCAACCAGCTCATCCGCAAGGAACGGGCCAAAGTGTCCAAGCGGCGCAAGACGCCGGCCCTCCAGGCCTGCCCGCAGCGCCGGGGCGTGTGCACCCGCGTGTACACCACAACGCCCAAAAAGCCCAACTCGGCCTTGCGCAAGGTCGCCCGCGTGCGCCTGACCAACGGCATCGAGGTGACCTCTTACATCCCGGGCGAAGGCCACAACCTGCAGGAGCACTCGGTGGTGATGATCCGGGGCGGCCGCGTCAAAGACCTTCCCGGTGTCCGGTATCATATCATCCGCGGTACGCTCGATACGTCGGGCGTGTCTGACCGCCGCCAGAGCCGTTCCAAGTACGGCGCCAAGCGGCCCAAGTAATTTCGGTTCAAGGAGACGCGTATGCCGCGTAAAGGTCCAGTTTCCAAGCGCTCGGTGCTGCCCGATCCGAAGTTCGGCAGCCATCTGATGACGAAGTTCATCAATCGGCTCATGCACGACGGCAAGAAGGGTGTGGCTGAAAACCTCTTCTACAAGGCCGTTGACGTCCTGGCCGAGAAGTCGGGCGAAGATCCGCTGAAGGCTTTCGAAAAGGCCATCGGCAACGTCAAACCCCACATGGAAGTCAAACCCCGCCGGGTCGGCGGCGCCACTTACCAGGTTCCCATGGAAGTGCGCCCCGAACGCCAGGTCACCCTGGCCCTGCGCTGGCTCATCAATCAGGCCCGGGCCCGCGGCGAAAAGGGCATGGCGGAAAAATTGTCGGGCGAGCTTCTGGACGCCTATCACAATCGCGGCGGCGCCGTGAAAAAGAAAGAGGATACGCACCGTATGGCTGACGCGAACAAGGCGTTTGCCCATTACCGGTGGTAGTCGCTAAAGGATAACGACGTGTCTCGGACCGTACCCATAGAGCGGCAGCGCAATATCGGCATCATGGCCCATATTGACGCCGGCAAGACGACCACCACCGAGCGTATTTTGTTTTACACCGGTGTGTCGCACAAGATTGGCGAAGTGCATGACGGCCAGGCCACCATGGACTGGATGGTGCAGGAACAGGAGCGGGGCATCACCATTACCTCCGCCGCCACGACCTGTTACTGGCGCGATCACCGCATCAACATCATCGACACGCCCGGCCACGTGGACTTCACCATTGAGGTCGAGCGTTCCCTGCGCGTCCTCGACGGCGCCGTGGCCGTGTTCGACGCCGTCGCCGGCGTCGAGCCCCAGACCGAGACGGTCTGGCGGCAGGCCGAGCGGTATCGCGTTCCCCGCATGAGCTTCGTCAACAAGATGGATCGCACCGGCGCGAACTTCTTCCGCTGCGTGGACATGATCCGGGACCGCCTGGGCGCCAAGCCCGTGCCGCTCCAGCTGCCCATCGGGTCCGAAGACAACTTCACCGGCGTGGTGGACATGATCCAGGGCAAGGCCCTGATCTTCGACGACGCCACCATGGGCAAGGAATACGTCACCCAGGAAATCCCCGACAACATGCGGGATCTCTACGACGAATGGCGCCTGCAGATGCTGGAAGCCATCGCCGAAGAGGACGAAGCGCTGATGGAAAAGTACCTCGCGGGCGAAGAGCTCACCCCTGAGGAACTTATCGCCGGCGTGCGCAAGGCCACCATCGGCCTGGCCATCTGTCCGGTGCTGTGCGGTTCGGCCTTCAAGAACAAGGGCGTGCAGCCCCTGCTCGACGCCGTGGTCGATTTCCTGCCGTCTCCGGTGGACATCCCGGCCATGGTCGGACACGACCCCGATGACGCCGAGAAGGCCATCGAGTGCCCGTGCGATCCCAAGCAGCCCCTGGCCGCCCTGGCGTTCAAGCTCATGAGCGACCCGTTCATCGGCCACCTGACCTTCCTGCGCCTGTACTCGGGCAAGATCGAATCCGGCATGACCGTCCTTAATGCCAACACCGGCAAGAAGGAACGCGTCGGACGTCTGCTGAAGATGCACGCCAACAAGCGTGAAGAGATAAAAGAAGCCGAAGCCGGCGACATCGTGGCCGCCGTCGGCATGAAGATCACCTCCACCGGCGACACCTTGTGCGCGGAAAACCGCCCGGTCGCCCTGGAGTCCCTGGACATCCCCGAGCCGGTCATCGAAGTGGCCATCGAGCCCAAGACCAAGGCCGACCGCGATGCGCTGTCCCAGGCCCTGGGCAAGCTGACCAAGGAAGATCCGTCCTTCCGCGTCAAGTCCGACGAAGAATCCGGCCAGACCCTGATCGCCGGCATGGGCGAGCTGCACTTGGAAATCATCGTCGACCGCCTCATGCGCGAGTTCGGCGTCAACGCCAACGTCGGCCAGCCCCAGGTCGCCTACCGTGAGACCATCACCAAGGCGATCAAGAACGATCTGCGTTACGTCAAGCAAACCGGCGGCCGCGGCCAGTACGGCCATGTTGTTCTCGAAATCGAGCCCAAGGAAGACGGCGGCTACGAATTCATCAACGACATCACCGGCGGCATCATCCCCAAGGAATACATTCCGGCTGTCGACAAAGGCATCCAGAATGCCATGAAGGGCGGCGTCATGGCCGGCTTCCCGCTGGTCGACATCCGCGTCAAGCTGGTCTTCGGTTCCTACCACGAAGTGGACTCTTCGGAGCAGGCGTTTTTCATCTGCGGTTCCCAGTGCTTCAAGGAAGCCGTGCAGAAGGCTTCGCCCGTCCTGCTTGAGCCGATCATGGCCGTCGAAGTGGTCACTCCGGACGAATACATGGGCGACATCATGGGCGACCTCAACGGCCGTCGCGGCCGCATCGCCCGCATGGAAGCCCGGGCGGGCGCGCAGGTCATCACGGCCCACGTCCCCCTGTCCTCCATGTTCGGCTACGCCACGGACTTGCGTTCCAAGTCCCAGGGCCGCGCCACGTTCACCATGATCTTCGACCACTACGAGCGTGTTCCGGCCAGTCTGGCTGAAGAGATAATGAAGAAGAAATAACGCCCGCGGCGTTTCGGGCGAGGACGCACTACAACGAAGACCCGCAAGCGCGGAAGCTCCAGGGGGATCCTATGGGCAAGGCGAAATTTGAACGCAACAAGCCGCACGTCA
>ALAO01000075.1 GCA_000307955.1 Solidesulfovibrio magneticus str. Maddingley MBC34
GGGCGGCCCTGAAATTTCAACGACCCGGTTCGCCCGGGGGGAGGGGGGCAGTCGCCCAGCCACCTTTGAAGGACGCCAAAAAGCCCGTCGCGCCAGCCCTGTCGGGGCCGGCGCGACGAAGCGAAAATCGGAGCGGGAGCGGCTTAAGCGTCGGAGCTGGACGCGGAGGCGCTCGGGCAGGACGAACAGCCGCCGGAAGCGCAGGGCGAGGCCGGAGCCGCCGCCTCGGCGGCCGGGGCTTCGGCGGGCTTGGACGAACCGTTGGACCCGTTGGCCGCGTTGCCCGAAGCGCTGCAACCGCCGTTGGCCTTGTAGTCGGTCACGTACCAGCCCGTGCCCTTGAGCACGAACGAGGTGTTGGACATGAAGCGCTTGCCGGGAGCGCCGCAGTCTTCGCAGGGCGCTTCGTCCACATCGAAGCTGCGTTGAAGCACTTCGAATTCCTTGCCGCATTTGGTGCATTTGTATTCGTAGATGGGCATGATCCTCTCCGCTTACGCCTTAGGGCCGTGAAATCCGGCCGCAACAAGTCCACCTTCGGCCCGGGTTTGTCAAGGGCCGAAGCCGGTGGCCGGGGCCGCCCCGGCAGCGCTCGCCACAGTCGAGCGCCAAAAAGGTAAGCGGCCCGGCCGGCCAGTCAAGAGCCGGGCAGGCAAAAAAACGCCGCGTTGTCTTAGTCGGGAATGATGATCACGCACACGCCCGGATAGGCGCTCAGCCGCCCCAGGTCGAGGTCATGGCCCCGCGAGGCCGGCACGAACACCGTGCCGCAAAAGCCCTTTTCCAGCGCCTGCCACAACCCGTCCTCCTGGTCCACCGACGTCACCTCTCCCGGGCACAGCAGAAACCGCCGCGACAGCCGCCGGCCGCCGTCGGCGGCGTAGACCAGGCACGGCCGGGCGTCGTCTTCCCCCGGACCTTCGAGCAGGTTGCGCACGGCGGCCAAAAGCGCCTCCTCGTCCACGGGCTTGGCCAGGACCGCGTCGGCCCCGCTAGCGGCCCGTTCGCGGTTGGAGGCCACGGTCAGCACCATCACCGGGATGTCCCGGGTGGCCGGATCGGCCCGCAGCCGGCGGATGGCCTCGCGGCCGTCCATACCCGGCATGTGCAGGTCCATGGTGATGCAGCCGGGTTTCCAGGAGGCGGCCAGCTTGAGCGCCTCGGCCCCGCCGTGGGCCGTGGCCACCTCGTAGCCGCCCTCGGTCAGCACGGTTTCGAGGTAGCGCCGCACGGCGGCGTCGTCGTCCACCACCAGCACCCGCGATTCGTCGCCTCCGGTCGTCGGCGCAACGACCATTGGGCAGATCCTCTCCGCCGTCGGCCCGGCCAGGGCCGGCAGGGTGAAGCGGAAGACGCTGCCCTTGCCGGGCACGGATTCGGCCCAGATGCGCCCGCCGTGGCGTTCCACGATCTGACGGCAGATGGGCAGCCCCAGGCCCGTGCCCTTGGGCTTTTCGGTCAGCGTGTCCCCGGCCTGCTTGAACTTTTCGAAAATGGTTTCCAGGTCCTTGGCCGCGATGCCCGCGCCGCTGTCCGCCACCGCCACCCGCACCTCGCCGTCGACCGCCGCGGCCGACAGGCGCACCCAGCCGGAGGTGGTGAACTTGACGGCATTGCCGATGAGATTGAGCAGCACCTGCACCAGCCGGTCGCGGTCGGCCATGACCGCCGGCAGATCCGAGGCGATGTCGGCGGTGAGCGCCAAGCCCTTGCGCGCCGCCAGGGGCGTGGCCGCCTTGACGGCGTGATCGGCCACGGCGGCCAGGGATATCGGCTCCATGTCCCATTCGCAGCGCCCGGACTCCATCTTGGCGATGTCGAGCACGTCGTCCACCAGTTCGGTGAGCCGCTCGCCCTCGGCCACGATGATGTCGAGATTTTCGCGGATCTGCCCCGTTCCTCGCGCGATGCGGGCATCACCTGGCGGCAGGGCCGGAACCACCAGTTCCAGGAATTTGCGGCGGATGATCTTGGCGAACCCCAGCACCGACGTGAGCGGCGTGCGCAGCTCATGGGAGACCGTGGAAATGAACTCGGTCTTCATCCGGTCCACTTCCTTTTCCACGGTGACGTCGCGCACGAGCAAAATGACCGCCGTGCGGGCCTGGCCGGGCAGGCGGAAGGACGTGGCCACGACCTTGCCCGTGCCGCCGTCGTGGAGAGTCACTTCGGTTTCCGGGAGGGCCTTGTCATGCAGGCACGAGGCGGCCAGGGCGGCCATGGCCGGCGGAAAGGCGTCGCGCACCCAGCGTCCGGCCGGGTCGGTTCCGGTCAGGCCGAACATGGCCAGCAAGGCCGGGTTGTGCAGGGTGGCCCGGCCGGCGTCGTCGACCACGAGCAGGCCGTCGGCCAGGTTGTCGATGATGGCCTGGATGTGGGCCAGGGAATCGTTGAGTTCCCGGGTGGTGTCGGCCACGGCCTGCTTGAGGTTGGACACCAGCAACGACAGCTGGCTGGCCATGGAGCCCATGGCCCGGGCCAGCACGCCCACTTCGTCGTCGCTGGCCGGGGGCGGGGTGGCCGAGAAATCGTGGTCGCGGATTTTGACGGCATACTCGGCCAGGGCGGCCAGGGGCCGGGCAATGCTTGAAACCAGGGCGTAGAAGATGACCACGGCCACGGCGAACATGGCCAGCATCAGCACTTCCTGGCGGATGACGGCCTCGCGCATGACCCGCCAGATGCCGGCCTTGTCCATGCCCACGCTCACCTGGCCGGCCTCGCCGGCCAGGATCGGGGCCGTGACCTGAATGAAATCCCCCCGGTCGGGGATCACCGCGTCGTCGATGGAAATGGCTTCCTGGTGGCTCACCGTGACCTGTGGCACGGTGGCCGGCATGGCCGGCAAAAAGGTGTGGGCCGCGATACGGCCCATCCGGTCGGCCACGAAGACGTAGCCGACGCCCTCGATGCGCAGGAACTCGTCGATCATGGCCTGGACCGAGGCCGCGTCGCCGCTGACCAGGGCGTCGGGGCTGGCGGCGGCGATGGCCATGGCGATGGCCCGGCCCTTGGTCACGTATTCGTCGGTCAGGTGGCGATGGAGCAGCCAAGCCGAGAGCAGGGCCGTGGCGTTGGCCGAAACTCCGAACACCAGCACGATGGCCAGCAGTGTTTTGCGAAACAGGCGCGACACGTTCAGTCCTCGGTCTCGGCGACGGCCAGGCTGGCGGCCAGGGGCACGAGCCGGCCGTCCTTGGCCGTGTTGAGGTAGACCAAGTCCAGGGCTTGATGGTTGGGGCCGGTCAAGGTGACGGACCGGCCGATGCCGAGGTCGATCCGTCCGGCGGCGGCCGCCGCCGCGTCCAGGCCCTGGCGGTCGTCGGGGTCGGCCATGGCGTCAAGGACCGTCAGGAACAGGCGGGCGTTGAGATAGCCTTCGAAACCCACCGAGCTGCCGGCTTGGGAGGCCGGCGCGTCCCAGCCCCCGGGCGGCGGCAGGCGGTCGCCCAGTTCGGCCAGGGCCCGGCGATACTCATTGGCCGCCGGCAGGGTCTCGTCGCGCCAGTCCGGCACGACCTGGGAAAAGATGACGTCGTGCTCCAGATCGACGCCCAGGCGCGCGCCCTCGGCGGCCAGCTGGCGCAGCAGCAGTTCGCCACCGGCAAAGGACACCACGCCGATGGCGGCGTCGAGGCCGGCCCGGCGGAAGTCGCGGATGGCGGCGGCGCAGGCCGGAGCCGGCCCGACCAGCAGGATTGCCTGGGGGGTGCAGGCGGCAAGGACCTTGGCCTGGGCGGACATGTCGTCGCCCGCCGTGGCCACCCGGGCAAAGGTGGCCTCGCCGCACAGCGGCAGGTTACGCCGGGCCAGGGCCCGCCGCGCCCCGTCCCAGCCGCTGCGGCCAAAGGCGTCGGCCTGATGGCAGATGGCCACCCGGGTGGCGCCCCTGGCGGCAAAGGCCCCGACCAGGGCGTCGATCTCTTGGCGATAGCTGGCCCGCAGGTTGTAGACGTAGCGGACGTAGGGCGGATTGCGCGAGGCCTCCAGGCCCGTGACCGGAAAAAACAGCCGCGCCCCCTGGTCGGCATAGGCCCGAAGCACCGGCAGCACCCGGCTGACCGTGGGCGTGCCGAGCTGGGAGAAAAGGGCCAGGGCCTTGTCGCGGGTGAGGAAACGCACGGTGTTTTCGATGGCCGGCCCGGGTTCGTAGCCGTCGTCGGCGGCATGGAGCGCGACCTTGCGCAGCCCGGACGCGGACAGGGCGTTGCGGCTTTCCAGGCAGGCCAGCGCCCCGCGATAGAGTTCCACGGCCATGGCCCGGGTCGGGCCGGAAAAGCCGGCCGTCATGCCCAGGACGACCGGAGAATGGTCCTGGGCTTCGGCCAGGCCGAAAAGCGCCAAAACCAGGGCGAGCATCAAGCCCGCAGCCATGCGTAACCTGTCCGCCATCATTCCCATGCCCTTCGCGCCTCTACGTCCGACGCAAGAGATTTTCGAGGTATGGCACCCTAGGCCGATTTGGAAAACGCGTCAATTTGCCGGGCCTGTTTCGGGAGTGCGGCACGAAAACGTCGCGAAACGCCCGGCGTTGCGCTTTGGCGCGACTGGTGTCACACAATCGTCACGCGACATACATCGCCGCGTCAAGGCGACGTGTTCTGGATGGCCCCGTAAACCTCGAGGTGGTCGCATGTCCAAGGATTCCATCCTGATTGTCGAAGACGACGAAGATATCGTCGAACTGCTCGCCTTCAATCTGCAAAGCGCCGGCTTCGCCGCCGAAACCGCCCGTGACGGATACGAAGGCCTGGCCAAGGCCCGGCGCAATCCGCCGGCCGCCGTCATCCTCGACCTCATGCTGCCGGGGCTGGACGGCTTTGAGGTCTGCAAGGAACTCAAGCGCGACCCCAAGACCGCCAGCGCGCCCATCATCATGCTCACGGCCCGGGGCGAGGAAGTGGACCGCATCGTCGGGCTGGAGCTCGGGGCCGACGACTATGTGGTCAAGCCGTTTTCGCCGCGCGAACTGGTCCTTCGCCTGCGCTCGGTGCTCAAGCGCCACGCCCCGGAGCCGGAGAAGCGGCAGGTGCTGGCCCGCGACGGCCTGTCCGTGGACATGGCCGCCCACCGGGTGAGCCTGGACGGGCTCGAGGTGGCCCTGACCGCCACGGAGTTCAAGCTTTTGGCCGAGCTGTTTCAAAGCGCCGGCCGGGTGCTCACCCGCGACCGGCTGCTCAATTCCGTCTGGGGCTACGAGTTCGAGGGCTATGCCCGCACCGTGGATACCCACGTCCGTCGCCTGCGCCAGAAGCTCGGGCATTTCGCCGACATGATCGAGACCGTCCGGGGCGTGGGCTACCGGTTCAAGGAGTAGGCCGTGGCCGGCTCCGCCGCCCTGGGACTGCGGGCCGCCGCCGTGTGCGTGGCCGTGGCCGCCCTGGCCCTTGGCCTGTCGTCCCTGGTTCCGGCCACGGCCACGCCGGGCCAGCGCCTGGCCGCCAACGCCGCCATCCTGGCCCTGGCCGGGGCCGTGTTCTGGTTTTTCACCCGCCGCCTGTCGCGTTCCCTGGCCGAGGTGGTGGACGTGGCCCGGGCCATCGGCGACGGCGACTACCGTCGCCGGCTGCATTTGCTGCCCGGGGGCGAATTTTCCGTCCTGGCCGGAGCCGTCAACCAGATGGCCCGGGGCATCGAGGCCAACATCGCCACCATCGTGGCTCAGAAGACCCAGCTGCAAGCCATCCTGGACGGCATGCGCGAGGCGGTCATGGTCCTCGACGCCGCCGGCAAGGTGCGCGTGGCCAACCCGGCCCTGGCCCGGCTGGCCCCCATCGCCGCCGATCCCCTGGGACGCCGGCCCATCGAGGTCATCCCCAGCCCCGAGCTCCAACTGGCCTGCGACCGGCTCCTGGCCGCCGATCCGGCCGATCTCGAGGCCGAAAGCGCGGCCGAGGCCGTGACCCTGGAAGCCCGGTTCGGCCCGGGCCGAGTCTACGAGGTGTCCCTGGTGCGCCTGCCCGGCCGGGACGGGGCCGAGGCCGGGGTAGTGCTGGTCTTCCACGACGTGTCCGAGACCCGCAAACTCTCCCGGGTGCGCCGGGATTTCGCCGCCAACGTCACCCACGAGCTGCGAACGCCGCTGACCTCCATCAAGGGCTACGCCGAAACCCTGCTCGGGGCCGCGCCGGAGCTGGCCGCCGACAAGCGGCGGTTTCTGGAAGTGATCCTCAAAAACGCCAATCACATGTCCAAGATGGTGGATGATATTTTAAACCTCGCCCGGCTGGAGGACGGCCAGGGGCCGTCGCCCGACGCCCGGGCCGAGGCCGGGGCCGCCCTGGCCGACGCCGTGCGCGAGTGCGAACCCCTGGCCCAGGCCCGAAACCTGGAGCTGGTGCGCGCCCTGCCCGAGGCCGGGCTGGCCGTGGCCTGCGATCAGAGCCAGCTGGCCCAGGTCTGGCGCAACCTGCTCGAAAACGCCATCCGTTTCAGCCCCGAGGCCGGGCGCATCGTGCTGGCCGCCGCCCCGGACCCCGACCGGGGCCTGGCCGTGTGCTCGGTCCTTGACCAGGGGCCGGGCATCCCGCCCGAGGAACGCGAGCGGGTCTTCGAACGCTTCTACCGGGTGGAGCGCCACCGCTCCAAGACCCCGGGCAGCACCGGCCTTGGCCTGGCCATCGTGCGCCATATCGTGGAGCGCCACGGCGGCCGGGTCTGGGTGGAGCGCGGCCGGGGCGAGATGGCCGGGGCCGCCTTCCACTTCACCCTGCCCATGGCCCAGCCGCGTAAGGCCGACGCGGCCGCCGACGCGCCCGCCCCCGGGCCGCGAACCCAGACCGCATGAACAGGCCGCCCGCAGACGCGACCAACCGCCGCCGCAAGGAAACACCATGTCCGACACCGTGAAAATGGCCTCCAGGGCCCTCAATTTCTACTACGGCCGGTTCAAGGCCCTCCAGGACATCAACCTCGTCGTTTTCGCCAATCAGGTCACGGCGCTCATTGGCCCCTCGGGCTGCGGCAAGTCCACCTACCTGCGCTGCTTAAACCGCATGAACGATCTCATCGCCGGGGCCCGGGTGGAGGGCGAGCTGACCCTGGACGGCCAGGACATCTACGCTCCGGACCTCGACGTGGTGGAGCTGCGCCGCCGGGTGGGCATGGTTTTCCAAAAGCCCAACCCCTTCCCCAAGACCATCTTTGAAAACGTGGCCTACGGCCTGCGCGTGGGCGGCATCCGCGACAACGCCTACATCTCCGAGCAGGTGGAAAAGAGCCTTCGCGGCGCGGCCCTTTTTGACGAGGTCAAGGACCGCCTCCACGACTCGGCCCTGGGCCTGTCCGGCGGCCAGCAGCAGCGCCTGTGCATCGCCCGGGCCCTGGCCATCGAGCCGGAAGTCATCCTCATGGACGAGCCGGCCTCGGCCCTGGACCCCATCGCCA
>ALAO01000076.1 GCA_000307955.1 Solidesulfovibrio magneticus str. Maddingley MBC34
CCTCCGGCGGCCAGGGCTTTGCCCTGGACCCACCGGGGGGGATGATCCCCCCGGACCCCCTCGACGAGAAAAATGATAAACTGAACCTTGCTGACCAAAAGCAAACGCCGGCCCGGGACATGCTGTCCCGGGCCGGCGTTTTGTCGTTGGCCGACGTGAGATGGCCGGCTATTTCTCGGTTCCCGGCAGGGGCGTGCACTTGTGCTTGTAGTCCACGGCCCGGCGGATAAAAATCGTCGATTCGGCGATGTTGGCGCACTGGTCGCACACGCGCTTTAAGCTGTGGGCCACGAAGGACTGCTGCACCGCCCGCTCCACCGGACGGGATTCCTTGATCATCTCGGTGGTCACGTCGCGAAAGATCCGCACGTTGAGTTCCAGCGCCGCCGCGTTCTGCTCGATGACGCGCAAGGCGGCCGCGTCGTCGAGATCCATGTAGCAGGCGATGGAGGCGGCCATGAGCTCCAGGGCCAGATCGGCCAGCTGGCGCAGATTGCCGTGGACGGGCAGACGCGTTTCGCTGGTCAGCACCAGCACCCGCTCGGCGATGTTGACGGCTTCGTCGCCCAGGCGCTCGATGTTGACGAGCATGCGCATGGACCCGACGATAAAGCGCAGATCCTTGGCCACGGGATGATGCAGGGCCAGGATCTTGAGGCTCTCCGAATCCACCCGGCATTCGAAGTCGTTGATCTCGCGGTCGGCGTCGATGACTTCGCGGGCCAGGGCGGCGTTGTGGTCAAGGAGGCTGGCCACGGCTTTTCGCACGGCGTCCTGGGCCAGATGCATCATGTGCAGAACATCGACCTTGAGCTTGTGGATGGCCTGATCGAGCGGGGTTTCCAAGGGGCGGCTCCTGGTTTGGCGGCGGGTCGGGTCGGCCCGGCGGCGTCGTTGACGTTACCCTTTGTCACGAACGGTTTTCGGTTACGACGCCATGCCGGATGTGTGACAATTCGAACAAACCCTGTCAATGCGTTCCCCGCCGGCCGCCCGGCGTGTCTGGCCGGTTACGAAAGGGTGTCGCGGTCGCGCACGCCGACCAGATAGAGGATGCTGTCCAGGCCCAGGGTGGAGATGGAATGCCCGGCGCCCTTTTTCACCACCGGCTTGGCGTGGTAGGCGATGCCCAGGCCCGCGATGCCGAGCATGGGCAGGTCGTTGGCCCCGTCGCCCACGGCAATGACCTGCTCCAGGGACAACCCTTCCTTGTCGGCAATAAGGCGCAGCAGCTCGGCCTTCTTGGCCGCGTCCACGATCTCGCCCACCACCCCGCCGGTGAGCGCGCCGTTTTCGATTTCCAGCTCGTTGGCGAACACGTAGTCGATGCCGAGCCGTTCCTTGAGGCGGTTGCCGAAGTAGGTAAAGCCGCCGGAAATGATGGCGATCTTGTAGCCGAAGCGCTTGAGGTTGGTGATCAGCCGCTCGGCCCCGTCGTTGAGCGGTATGCGCGCCGCCACCTCGGCCAGGGTGGCCTCGGGCAGGCCCTTAAGCTGGCGCAGCCGGCGGCGCAGGCTCTCCTTAAAATCGATCTCGCCGCGCATGGCCGATTCGGTGATGGCCGACACCTGCTCGCCCACGCCGGCCGCCTTGGCCAGCTCGTCGATGACCTCGGCGGCAATGAGCGTCGAGTCCATGTCGAAGGCCACCAGCCGCCGGTTGCGGCGAAAGGCGTTGTCCTCCTGAATGGCGATGTCCACGCCCATGTCGCCGGAGATGGCCAAAAATTCGCTTTTCATGGCCGTCAGGTCGGTCGGCGTGCCGCGCACGGAAAATTCCACGCAAGCCATGCGCGGGGCGTTTTTGCCATCCAGGGACGTGCGGCCCGACAGACGATTGACGATGTCGATATTCAGCCCGTTTCGGGCGATGACGCCGGTGACGGCGGCGATATGCTCGGCATTGAGGCTGCGGGCCAGCAGGGTGACGATGCGCCGGGGCTTGCCTTGGGCCTCGACCCAGCTTTCGTAATGGGCCGGGTCTACGGGCGTGAAGCTGAGATTCACGCCAAGCTTGTGAGCGCAAAAAAGCAGGTCTTTAAGAAATGGCGTGGACTCGGCCGAGGTGGGCACACGCACCAGGATGCCAAGGGTCAGGCTGTCGTGGATGACCGACTGGCCGATGTCGAGGATGTCGGCCCCGAATTTGGCCAGTTCGGCGGTGATGGCGGCGGTGAGGCCGGGCTTGTCGTCGCCGGCCACGCGAATGAGGATGATTTCGGGCTGCTGCATGGGGAGGCTATAGCGCCGGGCGCGGCCGGGGGCAAGACGGTCGCTTTTCCTGGGCCGCGATTGGCGCTACAAACGCCCCATGCCGCAACGCTTCCTGTCCCTGGCCGTGGCCTGCTGGCTCGTCCAACTCGCCTGCGCCGTGGCCCTGGGCGCGACGCGCCAGCTTGTCCTGGCCCCGATCCTGGGCGACATGGCCGCCCGGGCCGTGGGGACGTTCGCCCTGTGCCTGGCCATCGCGCTCCTCGCCCGGCGCTTCATCCGCCGCCATCGCCCTTCGCCCGTCGCCCGGCTGGGCGTGGGCGTCCTGTGGTGCGCGCTGACCCTGGCCTTTGAATTCCTGGCCGGCCACTACCTCTTCGGCGCGTCCTGGGAAATGCTGTGGGCCGACTGGAACATGGCCCAAGGGCATCTGTGGCCGCTGGTCCCGGCCGCAACGCTCCTGGCCCCGCTGGCCGCCGCGCCAGCGCCCCGAAACGCCGCCGCCCGGCCCTGACCTTTCCCCTTCCCCAATGGGCCGCTTTCGGTTATGGTCGGTGCCGAGACGCCATCGTCTCGCTTCGTCCCCGGGGCCGCGCGCCCCCTGTCGGCCGGTCCCCGGCCCCTGCCGAGAACAAACCTTCCCCAGGAGGAACAGTGGCCAAAAACGCCTATACCTTTGCGAAACGTTCCAAGGAATTGGCCAAGAAGAAGAAAAAAGAAGAAAAACTCCAGCGCAAAGGGGATCGCCCCGAAGTCGAGGAAGGCCCCTACTTCGACGAGGCCACCGGCGAGATCGTCTATCCCCAGGCGGCCACGGAAGACGGCGAGGCCGAAACGCCGCCCGCCGAACAGCCCTGATCGGCGCGCCTCGAACCACGCGGCAAGCCTCGCCCGGTCAGCGGGCCAGCGCCCAGGCTCTTGCCTGAAGACTCCTCCGGCATTTTTTACAGGACGCGACACGAGGCCGGCCCCGGCCCGCCACACGCCCGCCCCGGCCCACGCGCCGCTGCTCCAAGCCCCAGGCAAACGCCCCCCGCGACCGACGCGGGGAGCGTTTCTGCCCGGTCACGGCAACAAAAACGACGGCGTTCTCTGCCGGAAACTGCGAAAATCCTGCCGCCCCTGCATCTGGGTCAGACAGTCGTCGTTTTCCCGGTTATAGAGCCGGGCCAACTCCCCGTTGGCCATGGGCGCGCAGGAAGCGGCGCAAAGCGCCAGAATCACAAGCACAAGACGATAAGGCATGGGCATCCTCCCCGGCTGCTTTTGCCGGCCTGGCCTCCCGTTGCAGCATCCATGCCCGCTCCGCCCTTGCCCCCCAAGGCCTTTTTCCGTAAATTTCGCCGCTCACCCCAACAGGGAGCACCACCATGGCCAACGCGCCGTTTCCTGAACTGACCCTTTTCATCACCGGCCCCACCTACATCCGCCCCGAAGTGCGCGCCGCCGGCGCCTGGCCCGAATACGGCCACCGCGACGCCGAAAACGCCAAACGCTTCGAGCCGATTTTCCACAACCTCGGCGTCATCGCCGGACTGCCGGCCGATTACCGCACCATCCTTTTCCTCGGCTCCGGCTCCACCGCCATGGAAGCCTCCATCCGGTCGCTTGTGGCCGAGGGCGAAACCATCCTCCACGCCACCTGCGGCGCGTTCGGCGACCTGTGGCACAAAATGAGCCTGGCCAACGGCAAAAACGCCGTGCGTCTGGCCGCCGAACCCGGCCAGCCCGTCACCCCCGAAGCCCTGGACGCCGCCATGGCCCAGCACAAACCCGCCGTGGTCGCCGTCACCCACAACGAGACCTCCACCGGCGTGGCTAACGACGTGCCCGCCCTGTGCCAGGTCATCAAGGCCCACAACGCCCTGGCCCTGGTCGACGGCGTGAGCATCTTCGGCGGCGCGCCCTGCCCCATCGCCGCCTCGGGCTGCGACTTCTACGCCACCGCCACCCAGAAATCGCTCGGGCTCCACGCCGGCTTCGGCATCGGCTTCGTCAGCCCCGCCGCCATCGAAAAAGCCCGCCACGTCACCGCCCGTGGCCACGCCACCGATATCCTGAGCCACCTCGGCCGGGCCGAAAAATTCCAGACCCAGTCCACCCCCAACGGGGCTCTGGGCAACCAGATGTACCTGCAACTGCGCTACATCGTGGAACAAGAAGGTCTCGAAGCCCGGTTTGCCCGCCACGCCGCCATGCGTGACGCCACCATCGCCTTCGTGAAAAACCTGCCCGGCTACTCCCCCTTTGCCGCCGCCGGGTTCCGCTCGCCCACCGTCACCGCCGTGGCCGCCAAAGCCGGCATGACCAGCGCCGACCTGCGCGCCATAAAAGAAACCCTGCGCGCCAAAGGCTACCTCTTCGATCCCGGCTACGCCAAACTCAACGAAGACCTCGAAGCCGCCGGCAAACAGCCCATCTTCCGCATCGGCCACATGGGCGACATCACCCCGGCCATGCTCGACGTGTATTTGGCGGATCTCGGCGAAGCGTTGACGAGGTAGGGCAGAAAAAAGAGCAGAAAGACAGGAAGATGCCTCCGGCGGCCAAAGGGGCTGAGCCCCT
>ALAO01000077.1 GCA_000307955.1 Solidesulfovibrio magneticus str. Maddingley MBC34
CTCGCGCCCAAAACAGCCCTTTTCGCTGGCGAGTTGGGGGTTGGAATATGGGGTTCTCTGCCTGGTGCGCAGGAGCGGCGGCGCAGGGGCAGCAACGGATCAGGCAGGCAGGCAAGCGACGACGGCGGCCAGGCGCTCCAGCACCACGGGCAAGGCGGCGGCGGTGGTCGTTGCGTCGCCGGACCGGGCGGCCAGCTCCAGGGCATAGGCGGCCTGGCGCAGGGGCTCGGCGAACATGGTGGCGGCCACGCCCTTGAGGGAATGGGCCATGCCGGCCAGATTGGGCAGATTGCCGCCGGCCAGCGCGGCTTCCATGCCGCTGCGCCGGCCCGGGGCTTCGCTGGCGAAAACGGCGAAGATTTCTGCCAGCAGTTCCTCGTCGTTGTCAAAGCGCTCGCGCAGCTTGTCCAGATCCAGCAAGGGCTGTTCGGTGTTCATGGCGTGCCTCCCGGCGCGGTCGCGGCCTCGTCCGCCCCGCCGGCCAGGGCCGGGGGCAGGTGCAGGGTGATGGCGCAGCCGCCGCCGGGCTCTCCGGCGGCCTCCACCGCGCCGCCGAAATCGTCCACCACCTTTTTAACCATGGCCAGCCCCAGGCCGTATTCGCAGTGGTCGGCCTTGTAAAAGGGGCTGAACATATTTTCGAGATTGTCGTGGGTGAGCCCCCGGCCGCTGTCGGCCACGCGCACCCGCACCCGGTCGGCGTCACGGCCGCTCGACACCCGCACCACGCCGCCGTGGGCCATGGCGTCCATGGCGTTTCGCAGCAGATTGACCACGCACTGCTTTAAAAGCGCCGGCTCGAAGGCCACGGCGGCCACGCCCGGAACCAGGGCCAGGGCAAAGCCGATGCCCTTGGCCTCGGCCTCGGGACGCACGGCCTCCACGGCGGCCAGCACGGCCCGGTTGGCGTCGGCGTCGGCCCGGCCGGGCACGGCCTGGCCCACGGGCCGGGCGAATTCCAGGAACTGCTTGAGCAGGGCCTCCATCCGGGTCAACTCGGCCACCACGATGCCGGCCCGTTCCCGGGCCGCCTCGGGCAAGGATTCCATGTTGGCCAGACGGCGGGCGAAGCCGCTGGCCGCGAACATGGGGTTGCGCAGCTCGTGGGCGAGGTAGGAGGACAGCCGGCCCATGGTCTCGATGCGCTCGGCCTGGCGGGCGCTGATTTCGCCCACGGTGCGGTCGGTGATGTCGCGGCGGAAGACCACCACATGGCCGATTTTGCCCGAAGCGTCGGCGATGGGATAGGTGTAGGTGCGGTAGTAGCGCAGCTTGCCGTCGGCCGAGACGGCGGTGTGCAGGCGCTCGGCCTTTTTGCCCGTGGACAGGGCCAGGCGGAACGGGCAGGCCGGATCGCCGGGATCACAAAAGGGCGGATCGTCCGGGCCGGAGCGCAGCACCGAGCAGGGCTGGCCCACGAGGAGTTCCTTGGGCTGGCCCAGGCGGCGCAGGATGTTGCGATTGAGGTCCACCACCGTGCCGGCGGCGGACAGGAGTGCGATGTCCTCCTGGACCTCGTCCACGATGGCTTCGAGCAAGAGCTTTTGGTGGTCCAGGCGCATCCGGCAGTGCGCGCCCACGGACACGGCGTTGCTCAGGGCGCACAGGAGAAAGGAAGCCGTGGTGTCGATAAGCGACGCGCCAAGCGGCATGGCGTCGAGCAGATCCCGGCGGGAAACGCCGCTTCGCAGCTCCACCACGAGATTGATCGCCGGATGGGCGGCGAAAAGCGCCCGACAGTCGGCATAGACCGGCACGCCGGACAGCAGCGCCCCGCGCCGCCGGGGATCGTCGGCAGGCAGCCCGACCAGGCCGGCCAGATGGATGGGCGGCAGGAATTCGCGGAACTCCTCGCCGGCCACGATCTCCAAAATCGTGTCGAAACCCGGCCCCGTGCCCACCACGCCGACCAGATATTCCCGTTCGTCGGCGTCCAGGACGCAGTACGTTTCCGCCCGCTCTCCACTCCCCTGCGTCATGCGGCCCCGTCCTCCCTAATCAGCCGGTTTCCTGGCTCATGAGCATGGCATAAACCTCTTTCTGGGTCCATCCCGAAAGCCGGGCCGCCACGCGCCGGGCAACCTCCTTGGGCTTGCCCCCGGCGGCCGACTCCTGGGCGGCGATCTGCCGGGCCTGCTCCTCGTCCGAGCGCCCGGCCTTGGCCGGCCCGACCACCACCGTCACCTCGCCGAGCAACTCCAGGTCCCGGCCGGCAAAGTCCGAGAGCTTGCCGGAGAGAAATTCCTCATAGGTCTTGGTCAGTTCCCGGCAAATGACGCAGTCGCGGTCGCCCAGGGCCTCCAGGGCGGCGGCCAGGGTTTCGGCCAGCCGGGTCTTGCGCTCGAAAAAGACCAGCGTTGCCCCAGTGGCCCCGAACCGGGCCAGGGTGGACCGGGCCTGAGAGGCCGTGCGCGGCAAAAAACCCAAAAACGAAAATGGATAGGGCGCGATGCCGGCGGCGGACAAGGCGGCCGGCACGGCCGAGGGGCCGGGCACGGGCGAGACCGCGAAACCAGCCTCCCGGGCGGCCCGCACCAGCCGGTAACCGGGATCGGCCAGAAGCGGTGTGCCGGCGTCGGAGACCAGGGCCACGTCCTGCCCTTCGGCCAAAAGGGCCAGCACCTGGGGCAGTCGGGCCTCCTCGTTGTGCTCGTGAAAGCTCATGAGCCGTTTGGCCGTGACCCCCAGGGTCTTGAGCAGCATCCCGGTGCGCCGGGTGTCCTCGCACAGGACCACTCCGGCCTCGGCCAGGGTGGCCGCCGCCCGGGGCGAACAATCGCCCGGGTTGCCCAGCGGCGTCGCCACGATGAAAAGCCTTGCCTGCCTGTCGGCGTCGTTTTCCATGCCTGCCCTCCCCGGCCATGGGTAGCCTCCCGGACCGCTTCCGGCAAGGCCCGGCCATTGACATGGCCCGGCTTTGGACTACTTTATCGGCGTTTAACGCCTGGGCCGAGCCCTGGCGCGCGCCTGCAAAAGGCGCGTTTCAGACCGACCTCGTATGAATTAAGCGTTTCCGGCCCGGGGCACGGGCCACGTCGATACTGCACAGCAACACTAAAACGCAAGGACGCATCATGCCGCAACAGGTCGTCATCATCGGGGGCGTCGCCCTTGGACCCAAGGCCGCCTGCCGCTTCAAGAGGCTTCAGCCCGAAAGCAACGTCATCATGCTCGACCGCAGTCCCCGCATCTCCTACGGCGGCTGCGGCATTCCCTACTACGTTTCCGGCGAGGTCAGCGACATCACCGGCCTGCAGTCCACGGCCTTCCACATGGTGCGCGACCCGGAATTCTTCCGCGACATCAAGGACGTGGACGCCCGGGCCGAGACCGAGGTGGTGGCCATCGACCGCGCCGCCAAGACCGTGACCGCCCGCCATCTGCCCACCGGCCGCCAGGACGTCATCCCCTACGACAAGCTGGTCATGGCCACGGGCAGCAGCCCGCGCAAACTCCCCATCGCCGGGGTCGACCTGGCCGGCGTGCACACCGTGGACAGCCTGGAAGCGGCCGAGGCCATCAAGAAATCCGTGTCCGCCGGAGGCGTGGGATCGGTGGCCATCATCGGTTCGGGCTTCATCGGCCTGGAGATGGCCGTGGCCTTCGCCGACATGTGGGGCCTGGACGTCACTGTCATCGAGCTGTTCGACCAGATCCTGCCCGGCGTCACCGGACCGACGCTGTCCACCATGGCCCGCAGGCACATGGAGGAAAAGGGCGTCGTCTTCCGCTTGGCCGAGCAGGTCAAAGCCATCGAGGGCGACGGCAAGGTGGAGCGGGTCGTCACGGACAAGGGCGAGGTCGAGGCCGATCTGGTGATCCTGTCCGTGGGCGTCGTTCCCAATTCCGGCCTGGCCAAGGCGGCCGGGCTTGAGGTCTCCCCGCGCGGCGGCGTCATCGTCGACGAGCACATGCGCACGTCCGACCTGGACATCTATGCCGGCGGCGACTGCGTGGAAGTCAAAAACCTCGTCACCGGCCAGCCCATGTACCTGCCCTTGGGGTCCATGGCCAACCGGCAAGGCCGGGTCATCGGCGACAATCTGGCCGGCGGCGCCTCGCGCTTTGAAGGCGTGGTCGGCTCCTGGTGCGTCAAGCTCTTCGACCTGGCCGCGGCCGGCACGGGCCTGACCCAGGCCCAGGCCGAGCGGGCCGGCCTCGACGCCGTCACCACCCACATCACGGCCGTTGACCGGGCGCATTTCTACCCCGAGCATGCCCTGGTGTCCCTGGAGCTAGTGGCCGAGCGCGGCACGCGGCGCGTCCTGGGCCTCCAGGGCGTGGGCACCATGGGCGACGCCCTGGTCGGCAAGATCAACACCGTGGCCGCCATGTTGCCCCACAAACCGACCGTGGCCGACGTGTCCAACGTCGAAGTGGCCTACTCGCCGCCGTTTGCCTCGGCCATGGATATCTTAAACACCGTGGCCAACGCGGCCGACAACATCCTGTCCGGCCAGAACAAGGGCATTTCCGTCACGGAATTCGCCGCCCTCTGGGCCGACGCCGGCAGCGACGCCCACATCATCGATTGCCGGGAAAATCCCCAGGGCGGCCCGCTGGTCGCCAAGCATCCCGGCCGCTGGCACAACATCCCCCAGGGCCAGCTGCGCGGACGCCTGGGTGAAGTGCCCAAGGACAAGCCCGTGGTGCTTATGTGCAACACTGGCGCGCGTTCCTACGAGGCCCTGGTGACCCTGACCGACGCCGGCTTCCAGAACGTGGTCAGCGTCGAGGGCGGCATGGCCGCGGTCAAGGCCGCCGGCGTGGACGTCTAGTATCGCGCGCTCCCTCTTACCAAACCGCCAAGCGGGGACCGGCCAACAGCCGGTCCCCGCTTTTTTTGGGGCCGCGTTGGCGTCCCCGCTGCCGGCGTAGGCCAACAAAAGCTCGCCATCTTAGAGTGTTGCCCACACCACCAGCGTGTCTACCGGGCCGGGACGCCACACGACTCACGCCCTTGGCGCGCGTCGAGGGTTGCCCCGGCCGCAATTTCGTTGTAAACCGCCTGCGTGTTACTTTTAATAATTTAGTATATCTTTTATGATATGAATTTATAATTCTAACACAGCGCGTCGTTCCCCACGCGATTCCGGCCGAGGGATGTCCGAGCGGATGTCCCGGAAAAGGCCGGCGGCCGGGGCGACGCCGCCGATTTCCTGCCGCAGGCGACGACGCAGGACCGCCCCTTGGCCGTGGCAGCGGCCAAAGGACACGGCGACCGGCCACGGTCGCCCGCCGCGCGAGCGCTCGCGCGGCGCACGCGGTCCGGGCCGTCCCGGCAGGCAACGCGCTGTTCGGGGCCACGCGGGAACAGTCCCCGGCCGGCGCAAACCGGCTTGGCCGACGCGGCCATGGATCCAGCGGCGACGACCTGCCCCGTCGCCCGGGCCATGGCCCGTCCGGCCAAGCCTCATCCAGCGGAGGAAGCCTCATGAGCCGCGTCGAAATGGAAAAAATCTTCTACGAAACCGCCGTGCCGCCCCCGGGCTCGGACCTGGACAACGCCCTGATCGTCCAGGTGGACGAGACCAAGTGCATCGGCTGCGACACCTGCCTGGGCTACTGCCCTACCGGGGCCATCGTGGGCGAGACCGGCGAACCCCACAAGGTCGTCGATCCGGCCGCCTGCATCAACTGCGGCCAGTGCCTCACCCACTGCCCCACGTCCGCCATCTACGAGACCGTGTCCTTTGTCCCGGAGATCTTGGCCAAGCTGAAGGATAAAAACGTCAAGGTCATCGCCATGCCGGCTCCGGCCGTGCGCTACGCCCTGGGCGACCCCTTCGGCCTGCCCCTTGGCGCGGTGACCACCGACCACATGCTCTCGGCCCTGCGAAAACTCGGCTTCAGCCACGTCTGGGACAACGAGTTCACGGCCGACGTCACCATCTGGGAAGAGGGGTCGGAGCTGCTGGCCCGCATCACCAAAAAGCAGGACAAGCCCCTGCCCCAGTTCACTTCCTGCTGCCCCGGCTGGCAGAAGTATGCCGAAACCTTCTACCCGGAACTGCTGCCCCACTTCTCCAGCTGCAAGTCGCCCATCGGCATGATGGGCCCCCTGGCCAAGACCTACGGGGCCAAGGAACTCGGCTACGATCCCAAGTCCGTCTACACCGTGTCCATCATGCCCTGCACGGCCAAGAAGTTCGAAGGCATGCGCCCGGAAATGCACGCCAGCGGCTTCCGGGACATCGACGCCACGATAAACACCCGCGAACTGGCCTACATGCTCAAGAAAGCCGGCATCGACCTGGCCAAGACCCCGGACGGCCAGCGCGACGCGCTCATGGGCGAGTCCACCGGCGGCGCGACCATCTTCGGCGTGTCCGGCGGCGTCATGGAAGCGGCCCTGCGCTTCGCCTACCAGGCCCTGACCCAAAAGGCCCCGGAGAGCTGGGATTTCAAGGTCGTGCGCGGCCTTGGCGGCATCAAGGAAGCCACGGTCAACATCGCCGGAACCGACGTGCGCGTGGCCGTGGTCAACGGGGCCAAGAACTTCGCCCGGGTCTGCGAGCAGGTCAAAACCGGCAAATCGCCCTACCACTTCGTCGAGTTCATGGCCTGCCCTGGCGGCTGCGTCATGGGCGGCGGCCAGCCCATCATGCCGACCGTGCTCCAGTCCATGGACCGCCGCACGAGCAAGTTCTACGCGTCGCTGCAAAAGCGCCTGGCCCTGTACAACGAACAAAAAGCCTAAGCGAGGCGTCCCATGACCATCCTGCTGCAAACCCGTCGCGGCTTCTTGAAAGCCGCCTGCCTGCTGACCGGCGGGGCGCTTATCAGCCTTCGCGCCACCGGCCGGGCCCTGGCCGCCGCCAAACAACTCAAGGACTTCATGCTGGAGCGCGTGGAAAGCGTCTACGGCGCGGACGCGGCCTTCAAGGTCCGCGCCTCCCAGGACAACGAGCAGGTCATCGCGCTGTATAAAAAGTTCCTCAAGGAGCCGCTGTCCCACGAATCCGAGCACCTGCTCCACACCACCTGGGTCGACCGCTCCAAGAACCTGGCCGCCCTTAAGGCCAAGGGACTGTATCCCACGCCCCGGGCCAAGGAATTCGCCGCCGCCCCCTACCCCTACGAATAGCCCGCCCGCTTCCCGGACGGACCTGCGGCAAGGGCCTACGCCTGACCCAAGGGTCGTCCATCTTCCTGCTTGCTGCTTAAAACACTTTCTCAGTGCAACAAAAATGGCAAGGTTGTTTCCAGCCAACGCGGTTTGCCCCAAAACAGTGATTTACTCCTTCAGTTTTATTCTTTATCTCTTTTTTCCCAAGCGGGAAGGAAACGCTGAGACGTTGCCATAATTACCAATTATGGCGCAAGCGCCCTTCCCTTGCCGGCGTCCGCCTGTTGTTGCGTCGCCTATCCGGCCGGACGGCCTCTCGGGCCGCTCCCGTCGAAAGACGCAACACAGACTGGTGAAGGCTGCGGCGCGCGACGCATCGCGCCGCCAGCGCTCCCCGACGCCTCGCTGGTTGTCCTTGGGACTCCCGCGCCCGTCCGACCTTGCCCGACACGCCGAAAGGCCCGCCGCGCCGCCTCGCCAGGGCGGCCCCGGCCGTTACGGCCAAGGCCCGGACAACGCCGTTTCGCCGACGGCGCGGCCGACGGGGTCCATGTCCGTCAATGTGTTACGAGAGGAAGGTGTTATGAAACGTTTGGCATCCTTGTTCCTGGCCCTGGCCCTGGTCGCCGCCGCTGTCGCCGCCCAGGCCGGCAGCACGGAAGTGCGCATCACCGGCGACTCCCGCGTCTACGGCGTGTATTTCACCGGCCACAACTTCACCGGCTGGAACGACCCCGCCTGGACCTCCAACGCGCCCACCTGGAACAAGGCCGGCACCAAGACCGAGGACACCTTCGAGATCTGGGAGCGCATCCGGGTGCGCACCGACTTCATCGCCAACGACAACCTGCGCTTCCGCCTGGCCACCAAGGTGGACAGCACCTGGGGCAACGGCACCTACACCGCCGCCAACCCGGAAGTGGCCATCCAAGTCTATCAGGCCTTCCTCCAGTTCAAGCTGCCCGACACCAACGTCGAGGTGTCGGCCGGCCTCCAGCCCATCGCCCTGCCCCAGAGCAAGCTTTTCAACGACAGCATCGTCTTCACCGACTGGGCCGCCGGGCTTGTGGTCAACGCCAACCTCATTCCCGACACCCTGGACATCAAGGCCGGCTTCGCGCGCCTCATCGACAGCAACCGGACCTACGACCCCACCACCACTCAGGTCGCCGACGAATTCGACATGTATTTCCTGACCCTGCCCATCACCGTCACCGGGCTCAAGGCCACGCCTTGGGCCGCCGTGGCCGTGGCCGGCAACAACGCCAACTACTACACCACCTTCGCCTCCTCCTTCGGCGAAGCCACCGACGCCGAGGATCTGCTCTCGGCCGGGACCCTGATCGCCCCCACCAAGTGGAAAAACGCCCAGAATCCCTACTTCTGGGCCGGCAGCGCCTTTGAAGTCACGGCCGTCGATCCGATCAAGTTCTACGGCGACGTGATCTACGGCCAGGGAGCCGCCGACGACCGCAAGAAAAGCCGCCGCGCCGGCTGGTTTATTGACTTCGGCGCGGAATACGCCGGCTGGGATCTGCTGACCCCCCAGGTCTACGGCTGGTGGTCCACCGGCGAGGACAGCTCGACCCGAAACGGCTCCGAGCGCATGCCCCACACCCGCCCCAACTGGGGTCCGGGCGGCTCGTTCCTGTTTGACGACAGCCAGGTGTTCGCCCGCAACTCCAACATGGGCATCGACCCGGTCGGCGCCTGGGGCTTCGGCGCGGCCCTGGTCAACATCACCCCCCTGCCCAAGCTCCAGCAGCGCGTGAACTTCACCTACCTCCACGGCAACAACTCGCCCCGGGCCATCCGCGACCTCAACGTCCTGCTCGGCTCCAACCCCTACTTCCAGATGGGCCGCGACCTGACCTGGAACGAGCAGGTCTTCGGGGCCAACCTCGACACCAGCTACGCCATCTACGAAGGCCTCGAAGCCCGCGTGGAAACCGGCTGGGCCCACGGCGACTTCCAGAAAAGCGTCTGGGGCCGCCGCCTGGTCAACAAGGCCGAGTCCGGCGACACCTGGAAGGTCGCCTTCGGCCTGACCTACCGCTTCTAGCCAAGCCTCCGATCGCTCGTCCAAACGG
>ALAO01000078.1 GCA_000307955.1 Solidesulfovibrio magneticus str. Maddingley MBC34
TGGTCAACATCAGCTTCCAGGACGTCGACGAAGTGGAAGGCCAGGTCAAATTCTACGCCCCGGTCTTTACCGGCATCCGCTACAAACACGCCCGGCCGGTGACGGACTACGTCAAGGTCTTCAACGACCGCCTGGGCCGGGAAGGGGCCATCGATTCCTCGCGCGTGGCTTTCTCCTGCAACTGCATCCTCAACTACCTGTACTCCGAGCTGGAAGGCAAAAAGACCGACCCCTTCGTCGGGCCGGTCACCTTTGGCGAAATCGCCTACCAGCTGCTCAACCAGACCCTGGTGTATCTCGAAATCATGGACGTTTAGGGGGGGAAGGCGCAGGGGACGCAACAGACATCTTGCGCCAGGGCCGGCCGGCCGCCCGCCGGAAGGGCGGACCGGCGTAACCGCGACGCCGGGGCCGCGCCCTGGACCCAGCGACAGTCCTCGAAGAAAGGGAGGTCGGTTTCCCGGTTGTACACCGGGAGGCCGACCTCCCCGATTTTTTGCATCCCGCGCTCTCGCCCGTCCCGCTGGCGCGCACCACTCCGCCTACGAGGATTGAGCCGGGCCGCCGGAAGGCGGAACCTTGGGATCAGACCCCGGCCCGGTAAGCCGCCCCGATCTCCGCCACGCTGGGGCGCGGCGCGACCAGGGCGGCGTTTAACCGCTCGAGGAACCCCTCGGGCGGCCGGGCATGGCTGCCCCGCACCACCGCCAGCTCAGGATAGGCTTCCCGGATCACGCCCTCGTAGCGCGCCAGAAACGGACAGCCATCCACCATGCAGGTGGCGAAGTGGATGGCCTTGGCCCCGGCGGCGGTCAGCGCCCCCACCCGGCGCAGGATCTTTTCATGGGACCGCTTGCCGGCGCACCCGGCGCAGCTGATGACCCCCACCACCCGGACCCCATCCGGATACTCGGCCGGCGAAAACGGGGCTTGCCCCTCGCTTGCCGCCCGCAAACAGCCAAATACGCTGCAACCCACGTCCTGAGTGGTGTTGGAACAGGTCAAGATGCCGATGTCGGTCATGGTCCTTCTCCTGGTTTGCCGGTCTTTGAGTAGACCGGTCGTCTAGTTACTGATTCGAAAAAAAACGCTCACGCGTTTTTGTCTCCCTCATGCCGTTCGCGCCGAAGCGGCCTCATCAGCCTAGCCCCCAAAAAGCAGGCGGGCGGCAAAAGCCTCGAAGGTCGCCAGCGGACCGTCGTCGCGGGCCGCCTTCATGCGCATGAGCGCCCCCTGCCAGGCCCCGGCCAGGAAACCCGCCGCCTCGACCGGGTCGAGGGTCGCCTCGATCTCCCCGCTTGCCTGGCCGGCCTCGACCAACCGCGTAAAAAACCGCGTCAGCCCCTCCAGGGACACGGCCAGCCGCCGGCCCAGGACCTCGGACTGGCCGGCCATCTCCAGCACCAGGTTGCCGATGGGGCAGCCGCGCCGGAACCCGCCTTCAGCCTGGGACTCCCGGTAGCGGGCCACGAAAAGCGCCAGCCGCTCCCGGCAGGTCAAGCCCTCGGTGGCCAGGGCCGGCTGGCCGATCTCCCGGAGCATCCCCTCGTAGTGCTCGATGACCGCCAGGGCAAAGGCTTCCTTGCTCGGAAAATAATGGTAGAACGAGCCCTTGGGCGCGCCGGCCGCGTCCAGGATCTCCTTGAGGCCCGTTGCGGCATAACCCTGGCCATGCATGATGGCCGCCCCGGCCCGGATGATGCGCTCCCGCGCCGTCTCGTTCATGAGGGCATAAATAGACCGGTCGGTCTAGGCGGTCAAGCAAAAAAACGGCCTCAACCGTTGCCACGTTCCTCACCCAAAGCCTTGATCTTGCCAAGCAGATGGTTTTCCAGTTCGCGTCGGTCTTTGCGCAGCCGCACCAGTTCGGACTCCAGCACCCGCATCTTGTCGGCCAGGGCGGCGTTCTCGGCTCGAGCCTCGGCCAGCTCGCTCGTAAAGGCGGTTATCGTTGCCTCCGGCAAGGCGGCCGGCCCGCCAGGCAGCCCCCGCCCGAGCTGCTCGGCCAGGGTCCGGGCGATCTCCGCGCCAATGGCCGAAGCCATGGCCAGCATGGTCTGGGCGTCCACGCCCCCGGCCGGCCCGCCGCCGGCCGTCGTCGCCAGGGACGCGGCCGGGCTTTGCGCCTCGCCGCTGCCCACGTTGACCGGATAACGCCGAGCAAGTTCTGCCCGCACGTCACCGGCCGACAGCCCCTGGGCCAGCATGGCCCCGATGTCGCGAAAGATCTCCACCGCCTCGGCCCGGTAGCGCTTGCCGCGCCCTGTCCCGAAGCTCGGCAGCACGTCGTCGAAACGGTTCTTCCAATAGTGCAGCGTCGATTCCGGCACGTCCAGAATCTTGGCGATGGCGGCGATGGAATACAGGCGGCTGTCGGCCATGTCGGCCTCCCGGGGAAACGGCGTCCCCAAGCCTTGAACCGCCGCGCCCCGCCCTGTCAAGCCGCTTCCCCCAAGCCGCCGCGACGTCGCAAAGCGCCGCGCAATCGTCAAGCAAGCGCCCGGAAACGCCACATCGCCGCCACATCGGCCGGCCAGGATGCCCCAACATGCATCGTGGGCCGAAAGACGGCCGACAGGAGAGGTGACGCCATGACCACCACCAGCCACCGCGATATTTTCGACCTCGCGCCCCATGTCAGCGGCGCGTTTGCCCGCCGGGCCGTCGACATCCTGCGGCCGGCGCTGTTTAGGCTCCTTGGCCTGGACAAGCTCGAAGCCATCCATGGCCGGCTGCCGGCCGAGGCCAACGCCGCCAGCTACATAGACGCCTTGCTCACCGAGCTGGGCGTGTCGATCCGGGTAAGCCTCGAGGAGCTGGCGCGCATCCCCAAGACCGGCCCGGTGGTCGTGGTCGCCAACCATCCTTTCGGCTGTCTGGAAGGGCTGGTCCTGGCCAAAATGCTCCTGGCCGTGCGGCCCGACGCCAAGATCATGGCCAACTTCCTGCTCTCGCGCCTGCCCCAAGTGCGCGACCTGTTCGTGTTCGTCGATCCCTTCGGCGGGGCCGACGCCACCCTCCGCAACGTGCGCCCGCTGAAGGACTGCCTGTCCGTGCTGCGCCGAGGCGGCCTGCTCGGCATGTTCCCGGCCGGGGCCGTGGCCCATCCCCGCCTGCTAAACGGCCGCCTGGACGTGGCCGATCCGCAGTGGAACCCCTCGGTGGCCAGGCTTGTGCGCAAGACCGGGGCCACGGTCGTGCCCATCCGCTTCTCCGGCAAGAACAGCCTCCTGTTTCAGACCCTAGGCCTCGTCCATCCGGTCCTTCGCACGCTCATGCTCCCCCGCGAACTGGCCAACAAGCAGGGCGCGACCGTGGAAGCCCGCATCGGCTCGCCCGTGCCGGCCGATCGCCTGGAGCGCCTGGCCGGCCGCGACGCCGACCCCGACGCCTGCATCACCCGCCACCTGCGCCTGCGCGTGGCCTTGCTGCGCGACCGCCCGCACAAACCCCGCCTGCTGCCGCCGCTGCTTCCGCCAAAGACCGGCGGCCGCCAGGACGCTCTCATCCCGGCCGTGAACCCGGAACTGCTGGCCGACGAGATTGGCCGGTTACCCGAGAGCGCCGTCCTGCACCACAGCGGCGAATTCGCCGTCATTGAGGCCAAGGCTGAAGCTATTCCCCTGGCCCTGCGGGAGATCGGGCGGCTGCGGGAATACACCTTCCGCCGGGTGGGCGAGGGCACGGGCAAGGCCTGCGACCTCGACGAGTTCGATCCGCACTACCGCCATCTGTTTTTGTGGAACGTCGAGAAAAAGGAAATCGCCGGAGCCTACCGCATCGGCCGCACCGACGAGCTCTTGGCCGCCAAGGGCAAGCACGGCCTGTACACCAGCACGCTGTTTGTGCTCAAAACCAAGTTTTTCGCCAACATCGACCCGGCCCTGGAGATGGGGCGTTCGTTCGTGCGGCCGGAATACCAGAAAAGCTACGCGCCGCTGCTGCTGCTCTGGAAAGGCCTGGCCCAGATGGTCGTGCGCGAGCCGCGCTACCGCATCCTGTTTGGCCCGGTCAGCATCACCAGCGAATACAAGCACGCCTCGCGCCGGCTCATGGCCGGCTATCTAGAAGGCCACGTCTCCCACCCGGCCCTGGCCCGGCACGTCAAACCCAAGACGCCCCTTCGCGGCCAGACCTGGCTGGCCCGGGCGGCCAAGACCCTGGTGGCCGACCTCGACGACCTGCTGACGCTTATTGACGACATCGAAGCCGACCGCAAAGGCATCCCGGTGCTGTTACGCCAATACCTCAAGCTCGGCGGCAAGCTCTTGGCCTTTAACGTGGATAAGGCCTTCGGCGACTGCCTCGACGGCCTCATTGTGGTGGACCTGCTCCAGGCCGACCGCCGCCAGCTCGAACGCTACATGGGCAAGGCGGGGCTTGCGGCTTTCGTGGCCCACCACGAAGAGGCCGCCCAGGCCGAAGCGGCCACCCTGGAGCGCTGCGCCTAGTGCGGCGCGCTTGTAAAGCGCCCAGGCCAATGTCACGCCAAAACCCTAGAACCATTACTTAAAAAATACTGACGTATTTTTTAAGTAACCCCGGGTTGGGGGTCCGGGGGCCTGAGGCCCCCGGCGGGTTCGGGCAGCGCCCGATTCATCTTTCTCTTCCTCTCTACCTTTCCCCTCCCTTCTCCGCTCTCCCCCTACGGCGTCGTCGTGATCCGGCCGTCCAGTTCCAGTTTCACCGGATCGTGGCGGCGCAGCCAGTCGGCCACGAGGTCGGCCACGGGCGTGCCGTCCTGTTCCACGTCGCGGCCGGCCTTGGCAAAAAGCCCGTAGCCGTCGCCGCCGCGGTAGAGGAAGTCGGCCATGGCGACGCGGTAGTCGGCTTCGGGCTTTAGCGGCGTGAAGCGGCCGGCGGCGTCGGCGGCCTCGACGCGGCTGATGCGCGAACCGGCAGGCTTGGCCGGATTGTAGGCGTAGCGCAGGCCGGCGACCTGCGGGAACCGGCCGGTGCCGTCGGTGAGGCCGACGTTGCCGACGCCGTGCTCCAGGGCGGCCTTGATGTCGGCTCCGGTCAGGGTGACGACGGTGAGGGTGTTGGGGAAGGGGAAGGCGGTCAGCACGTCGCCCAGGGTGATGTTGCCTGGGGCGATGCCGGCCCGGATGCCGCCGCCGTTGGCCATGGCCATGGTCGCGTCGTAGCGGCGGCCGGCGGCCAAGAGCGCTTCGGCCATGAGGTCGCCGGCGACGCATTCCTCCTGGCGGCACATGGCCGCGCCGATGGCGGCGGGAGCGTGGCCGACCACGGTTTCGCGGAAGGCGGCCAGGGGTTTGGCGAAGCGTTCGACCTCGGCCCGGGTGGCCGGGTCCTCGGCCACGGCGGCGTCGAGGCGGATGGGAGCGCCGTCGTAGGCCACGACGCGGCCGGCGGCGTCGAAGGTGGCGCGCAGGTCGCCGAGGTAGCGGCCCCAGTAGCCGGCGGTGACGATCAGGGTTTTGCCGCCGTCCGGGTGTTCCACCACGTACGGGCTGGGGCCCACGGCCTCGGGGAAGCCGCTCCCCAGCAGCACATGGCTGTGGCCGCCGACGATGACGTCGAGGTCCGGGACTTTCTCGGCGAGCTTCTTGTCGCCGCTGAGGCCCGCGTGGCTGAGCGCAATGAGGATGTCCACGCCCTGGCCGCGCAGCTTGGCCGCGACTTTTTTGACGGCCTCCCCGGGCGCGGAAAAACGAACGCCCGGGCCTGGGCTGGACATTTGCGGCGTCTTGACCTGGGCCACGCCAATGATTCCCACCTTCCTGCCGCCCATTTCCCGAACGATGTACGGCACGACCAGGCCATGCAGCACGGAGGAGGCCTCGGCCTCGAAATTTGCCGCTGTCATCGGGAACTTGAGCGCCCGAATAAAATTCGCCAAAGTGGCTTGCCCATCGTCGAATTCGTGATTGCCCAGGGTGGTGGCGTCGTAGCCCAGGCGATTCATGAAAAAGGCCAGGGCCTCGCCCTTGTATTTGGTGAAAAAAAGCGTCCCCTGGAACTGGTCCCCGGCGTCGAGGAGCAGCATGTTGCCGCCCTTGGCCCGCTCCCGGCCGATGGCCGTGGCCAGCCGGGCCACGCCGCCCTGGCATTTGCCGGCCGCGTCCTTTTCCTGGTCGCAAAACGCGCCAAAATCGTCGAAGGCGGCCAGGTGGGCGTGGATGTCGTTGGTGTGGAGGATGGTGAGCTGCAAATCCCCCCCGGCCAGGGCCGGCAGGGCGGACAGGAGCAGCAGGCCAAGGAAGCAGACAACCTGTTTAAAACGCGGCATTTTTCAAACCTCCGAAGGTTGTTCGGCACGGGACGGATCCAAACCGAAGAAACCACTTGACAAGCAGAGCCAAATCGAATTTTTAACTCGACATCAGGAGAAATCAAGAATGATCGACGAAATCGACCGCCGGATTCTGATGATCCTTCAGGACAACGCCCGCACTTCCAACGCCGACATCGCCCGGGCCGTGTCCATGGCCCCGTCGGCCGTGCTGGAGCGCGTGCGCAAGCTTGAGCGCAAAGGCGTCATCACCGGCTACGAGGCCCGCATCGATCCGTCCAAGGTCGACTTGGACCTGACCGCCTTCACCTTCGTCAAGACCGACGAGCCCGTGGGGGCCATCGACACCGGCCAGCAGCTCGCCGCCGTGCCGGGCGTCCAGGAAGTCCACTATGTGGCCGGCACGGCCGCCTACCTCATCAAGGTACGCGCCCCGGACACCAGGTCGCTGGCCGATCTGCTCAAGGTCATCGGCCGGCTCTCCACCGTGCGCGACACCAATACCACGGTGGTGCTGCAAACCGTCAAGGAAACCGGCGCGCTCCCCCTGGGATCGCTGCCCCAGCCCGGAGAGGAATGATGCAACACTCGCTCGACGACGCCATCCGCCAGCGCGGCAAAGCCTTCTTCGCCAGCATTCGCGGCGAATCGCCCTCGATTTTCAACAAGGGCTTTTGGACCGGCAAAGTCATGGACTGGGCCATGCAGAACGAGGCCTTCAAGGTCCAGCTGTTCCGGTTCGTGGATGTTTTGCCCTACCTCACCACCTCCGACAACCTGTCGCGCCACATCGAGGAATATTTCTCGGGCGGCGACGCCGGGGACATCCCGTCGGTGCTCAAGTGGGGCGCGGAAAAGTCGGGCATGTTCGGGGGCGTGGCGGCCAAGCTCATGGGCAAGGCCATCCGCTCCAACATCGAAGGCATGGCGCGGCAGTTCATCGTCGGCGAGAAAACGAAAGAAGCGGTGAAAAACATCGCCAAGATCCGCAAGGACGGCTTTGCCTTCACCGTGGATCTCTTGGGCGAAGCCACCGTCTCCGAGGAAGAATCCGACGCCTACCGCGACGGCTATCTGGAAGTCCTGGACGCCCTCGCCGCCGAGCAGGGTTCCTGGAAGGCCTTTGGCGGGGCCGGCGACGGCCTGGACTGGGGCAGCGCGCCGCGCGTCAACGCCTCCATCAAGCCCTCGGCCCTTTTTTCCCAGGCCAAGCCCATGGACTTCGAAGGGTCCGTGGAAGGCATCCTGGCCCGGATGCGGCCCATCTACCGCAAGATTGTGGCCATGGGCGGGGCGCTGTGCATCGACATGGAACAGCTCAAGTACAAGGACATCACCATCGAGCTGTTTAGGCGCCTGCGCAGCGAACCGGAGTTCAGGGACTACCCGCACCTCTCCATCGTGCTCCAGGCCTATCTGCGCGACACCGAACACGACCTGAACCAGCTCATCGAATGGGGCCGGGCCCAGGGCCTGCCCTTTGGCATCCGGCTGGTCAAGGGCGCGTACTGGGACTACGAAACCGTGGTGGCCAAGCAGATGGGCTGGCCGGTGCCGGTCTGGACGAAAAAGCCCGAGTCGGACATCGCCCACGAGAAGCTCTCCCGCATCATCCTGGAAAACAGCGACCTCATCTATTTCCAGTGCGCCTCCCACAACATCCGCACCATCTCCTGCGTCATGGAGACGGCGGCCGAGCTTGGCGTGGCCGATTCGCGCTACGAGTTCCAGGCCCTGTACGGCATGGCCGAGCCGGTGCGCAAAGGCCTGCTCAAGGTGGCCGGCCGGGTGCGCCTCTACTGCCCCTACGGCGAACTGCTGCCCGGCATGGCCTATCTGGTGCGCCGGCTGCTGGAAAATACCGCCAACGAATCCTTCCTGCGCTTAAGCTTCGCCGACGGCGAGGCCGAGGACGTGCTGCTGGAGAATCCCGAAAAGACCCTGGAGCGCGAGATCGCCCAGAAGCCGGCCCGGGAGCCGGCCGCGCCGGCCGCCATCGACGGGCTGACCGCTTTCCGTGGCGAGCCCCTGGCCGATTTCACCATCGCCGACATGCGCGCCGCCTTCCCGGCCGCCATCGCCGCCATCCACGCCAAGGCCGGCCGGGTGATTCCGCTCTCCATCGGCGGCAAGAACATCGAGACCGCCGACCGCATCCCCACCGTCAACCCGGCCGCGCCGGACGAAGTGCTGGCCAACGTCTGCCAGGCCGGCATCAGTGAGGTGGACGCGGCCATCGCCGCCGCCAAGGCTGCCTTTGGTCCCTGGCGCGACAAGAGCCCGCGCGAACGAGCCGAGGTGCTGCTGCGGGCCGCCGCCATCGCCCGCCGCGAGATCGTGGCCCTGTCCGCCGTGCAGGTCCTCGAAGTCGGCAAGCAGTGGGATCAGGCCTACAACGACGTGGGCGAGGCCATCGACTTCCTGGAATACTACGCCCGCGAGGCCGTGCGCATCGGCACCCCGCGCCGCATGGGCCGCGAACCGGGCGAGAAAAACCACCTCTTCTACGAAGGCAAGGGCGTGGCCGCCGTCATCGCGCCCTGGAACTTCCCCCTGGCCATTTCCCTGGGCATGGCCTCAGCCGCCATCGTCACCGGCAACACGGTGGTATTTAAGCCCTCCAGCCTGGCTTCGCTCATCGGCCATGGCCTGGTCGACATCTTCAAGGAAGCCGGCCTGCCCGACGGCGTCTTCAACTTCTGCCCGGGCCGCGGCTCGGTCATGGGCGACTACCTGGTCGAGCATCCGGCCGTTTCCACCATCGCCTTTACCGGCTCCATGGACGTGGGCCTTCGCATCATCGAAAAGGCGGCCAAGGTGCATCCCGGCCAGGACTACTGCAAGCGGGTCATCGCCGAGATGGGCGGCAAGAACGCGATTATCGTGGACGACGACGCCGACCTCGACGAGGCGGTGCTGGGCGTGGCCTACTCGGCCTTTGGGTTCCAGGGCCAGAAGTGCTCGGCCTGCTCGCGGGTCATCGTGGTCGATTCCATCTACGAGCGCTTCACGGCGCGGCTCAAGGAAGCCTGCGAGAGCATGAAGATCGGCCCGGCCGAAGACCCGGCCAACGCCATGGGACCGGTGGTCGACGCCTCGCAGCAGGCCAAGGTGCGCGAATACGCGGCGCTTGCCCGCCAGGAAGGCAAGGTGCTGGTCGAGCGCGGCGTGGACGCCAAGGGCTACTTCGCCCCCATGGTGGTGGTCGAGGGCATCCGCCCCGAGCACCGATTGGCCCAGGAAGAGATCTTCGGGCCGGTGCTGTCGGTCATGCGGGCGAAAAACTTCGACGAAGCCATCGCGTGGGCCATGTCCACCCGCTATGCGCTGACCGGCGCGGTCTACAGCCGCAGCCCCCGCCATCTGGAAAAAGCGCGCAAGGAATTCCGCGTGGGCAACCTGTATCTCAACCGCAACAGCGTCGGGGCCATGGTGGCGCGCCAGCCCTTTGGCGGCTCCAAGATGTCGGGCGTGGGTTCCAAGGCCGGCGGCCCGGACTACCTGCTCCAGTTCGTCGACCCCCGCGTGGTGACGGAAAACACCATCCGTCGCGGATTCACGCCCATCGACGAGGATGATGAGTGGGTTGATTAGGCTGACGCGGGTTTAGGAAGAGAACGCGAGAGCAAAGTTAAGCGATGAGAAAAAGCCGGGGGCGGGGGACCGCTCCCGGCTTTTTGGTTTGGGGAGGGTGATTGTCTTTGCGAACCGGAATTTGTATATTGGCTGGTATGAAGAGCGAAGAAACATCCGACGCGGCAGGATTCCGCGCCGAAATCCCCAATTCAGGGGAGGTTATTTTGCTTTCATCGGAAGATCAGTTGCGCGTGGTCGAAACGATTCTGAATCCGCCGGAGCCGGCGGAGGAGTTGGTTAGGGCGTTTGATCGGCATCGACAAATAGTTATATCTAAGCAATAATTTTTTACTGCAACAACTATGACTTGTCATTTATGCTCTGAGTCTCAATTACAAGAGAATACTCACATCGCATGGACCGATCACGACGGCAATGAATACTGCATACTTCACGCTCCATCAGAACACAAAACCATCGGCCAAAAAGATTTCAATGATCTTATTTTTCACATTATCAAAAAAGCCGCAGACAATGATCAGTGGTGTGATCTTTCAAAAACTATTTTCCCATGGGAAATTAAATTTTCAAACAGAAGTATTGGACACAAAACACCTGTACTAGACTTTAGTGAAGCAACTTTTAAATCAGATCTATATTTTGTAGACCTTAGCACAAAGAACCGCCTCATTATTTCCAACGCAACATTCGAACAAAATCTAGTATTCCACGGTGTAGATATCGAGGACTGGTCGGATTTTGCGCACATAGCATGCGACGGAGAGGTGAGATTTCAACATTGCAAGACAATTGACACTGCCAGTTTCAACAGCGCTACATTTAGAAAAACAGTAGTATTTAGGAATGTCAATTTTAAAAACGAGACAGACTTCAGTCTGGCGACATTCAAGGGAAGTGTTACCATAGAAAGCACACGCTTTCTCAACGAATCTCGATTCGGACAAACAAAATTCGAAAAACAAGTCACAATTGATGACTCAACTTTCGACAAGACTGAATTCATCGGAACAAATTTTATTGGAAGAGCATCGTTTCGAGATTTATACTTTTTTGGCGACACAACATTTTTGTGTGCACGATTTAAAGAAAAATCAATTTTCTACAATTGCAAAACATCAAAATACAAACTTTCATTCGATGAAATAAAAATCGCAGCAGATAAAAATATCACGTTCAGCCGCATGGACATGTCAAATTCAACTTTTCTCTTTACAAATGTTGACAAAATTAGGTTTCACAACGTCACATGGCAATTATCACCCGATGGCGCTCGACATGTTTCGCCAATCGAGAGCAACCTCCAGGGAAATCATGACAAAAACTTCAGAGACATAAGCGAAGAAGTATTACAAGATACAATTAATTTTTACCGGCAGATGAAAAAGAAAGCGAGAGATACTTTTGACGACGAAGAGGCCTCACGGTGGCACTATTCCGAAAAGGAGTTGAGGCTATATAAGCTCAGAAATAGCAACAATTTATCATTCCAAAGAATAATACTCGAAACATACCGAACTATCAGCCGCTACGGCGAAGACCCATTACAAGCAGCCGAGGTGCTGTTCTACCTCGCCCTTCTCCTCCTAGCGTCACTCGCCTTGGGCGGCCTTTACGCCCTTGGGGAACCACCCTTCGACATAACTGCTTCCCGTGTCGCCAAAGGCCTACGCGCCTTCGCCCAATATGCCCTCTTCATGAAGCCGGACTGGAGCCCCCCCGCGTTCTTTGATTTCATTGCCATCTTGCTGTCGCGCCTCCTCATCCCCATCCAAGCAGCGATCTTTGCCTTCGCTCTGAGAAATAAACTTCACCGTTAGCAACAGGCAATCTCCCAAACGACACGCGAATCGTTATTTCCCTCCACCCTCCAGCCGTTGCCCCCGGCCACGCTCCCTTGTATACGCCCCCCATGCGCGCCCATGTCCGATTTCTCGCCGTCTTCCTGGCCGTGGCGGCCGGGGGCCTCTTCCTGGCCGCCGCCTTCTCCGCCGTGGTCGATCCTTTCGCCGCCTTCGGCACGCCGCCGATTCCGGGCCTGACCACCGAGAAATCCCGCCCCGATCATATCACCAAACCTTACACCGTGCTGCGCGGCGACTACGACACGCTCATCGTCGGCTCCTCGCGCTCCCGCGACATCTTCTGCCCCGACCTGGCCGCCCTCTACCCCGGGCAGACGGTGCGCTGCTACAACGGCGGCATCGCCCACGCCGACTTCGCCATGAGCCGGCGCATGGCCGATCACGCCAACGCCGTCACACCCCTGCGCCGGCTGGTCGTGGCCCTGGATTTCTTCGGTTTCAACGCCGGCGGCTACACGCCCTTCGACAAAACCGACGCCGAGCGTTTTCTCGGCCAGCCCGGCAAGCTGCCCGGCGGCCTGGTCAGCGACGTCTGCCGCTTGCTCTTTTCCCGCGCCGCCCTGGAAAAAGCCGTGGAAACCATAACCCGCAGCCGCCTTGCCGCAGCGCCCCGGCCCGTCGAGACGGCCGACGCGGCCACGCCGCCCGTGCCCCCCTCGCCCGAAGCCGGCCAGGCGAGGCCCGAAACCGCCGCCGCTGCCCCGCCGGCCCCACGGCCAGCCCCACACGCCGCACCCGAACCGACCGTAGCCGTACCAACGCCGACGCCGCCCAAGCCGGCCGCCACTGCCCCGGCGACAACGCCGCCCGAACCGGCCGCAGCCCCCGCGCCGGCCGCCCACAACCCTTTTCTCGGTTTCTATCCGGCCGTGCTCCAGTTTTACCGAAACTTCAGCTTCACCCATCCCCGCACCGGGGCCTCCACCCTGGACGAACTGCGCGATCTGCTCGTCTCCTGCCGGCGGCGCGGCATCGAAACCTCCGTGCTCATCAACCCCTTCCACGCCGTCATGCTCGACGTGCTGCGCCAGGCCGGCCTGTGGGACCGCTACCTCGCCTGGAAGGCCGCCGTGGCCGACGTCGTGGCCGGGGTCAACGCCGACGGCCCGGGACCGCGCGTGGCCTTGTGGGATTTCTCCGGCTACAACGCCGTCACCGTCGAACCCGTGCTGGTGGACGGCCGGCTACGCAATGAGCTGGAATATTTCGCCGACGCCTTCCATTACAAGCGCAACGTCGGCGCGCTCATGCTGCGCCGCATGATCGCCGGCGAAGAAGCCGTGCCGGGCTTCGGGCGCGAGCTGACCCCGGCTGAGGCCGCCGCCGAGCCGGCCCGGCTGGAAGCCGGACACGAGGCCTTCCTGCGTGATCAGGCCGCCTACGTCGATATGGTCCTTGGCCGCGCAACCGCCGGGAGCAAGCCGTGAAGCACGAGCGAGAGACGGCCAGGGCGCGGCTGGCCGAGACGGTCAAAGCCGACTTCGCCGCCCTGGCCCGGCTGCGCGCCGCCCTGGAGGACGCCCTGGACGCCGGGGACATGGCCGCCGCCCGGGACATGGCCGGCCGGTTCGGCCCCAAAGCCCAACATCTGCGGCGGATGCTGGCCGCCCAGGCCCCGGAGACCACGCCGCCGCCGGAGGTCCTGGACGCCTGGAACGCCCAGGCAGGCGACGACCGCGCCCTGCGTCTGACCCTGCCCGACAGGCTCCAGGCCGTCATGTCCTGGCTCGGGCGGCGACGCCGGGCCGCCCTGGCCGCCCTGGGCGACGGACCGCGGCGCGCGCGGCGTCTGGCCCGGCTGGCCGCCGGACTGGCCCTGGCCGTCTGTCTGGTCGTCGGCGGGCGGCACGCCTGGCTGGCCCATGCCAAGCGCCTGGAACTGGCCGCCCGGTCGGATTTCGCCGTGGATCTCGTGGCCGCGCCCGAGGCCCTGCCCCGGGACTTCAAAACGGCGGGGCTTCTTGCCGTCGAGCGCGACGGCGGCCATGTCTGGCGCTGGGGCCTGGGGCCGCAAACCGCGCTGGCCTTTGTCCTTTACGAGCCGCGCCGGGTGCGGCTCACGCTGCGATGCAGCAACCCCGTGCCGGGCCAGACCATCGCCGTCACGGCCAACGGCAAGCAGGCCGTCTGGGAGCTGCCCGAGGCCCGGCCCTGGATGGCCGGGCTGGACGACTTCTCCCTGACCTTCGACGGCGTCGTGGGCCTCAATTCGGTCGTCATCGACTACCGCCGCTTTAACCAAGCCGGGGTCGCCTTCGCCCCGGCCGACCCCACCAACTACGCCGCCGCCTTCACCGCCATCACCCTGACCACGCAGCGGCCCTGACACGTCATGCTCTTTAATTCCTACATCTTCCTCTTCGCTTTCCTGCCCCTGGCCTGGGCCGGTTTCGCCGCGCTTTGCCGCCGCGACGACCGCCGGCCAGCCAAAATCTGGATCATCCTGTGCTCGCTGGCTTTTTACGGCTGGTTCAATCCGACCGATCTGCCGGTCATCCTCGGCTCCATCGGCGTCAACTTTGCCTTGGCCCGGGCCATCGCCGCCGGCCCGGCACGCCGCCGCGCCTTGCTCTTTGCCTGGGGCGCTGCCGCCAACACGGCGCTTTTGGCCTACTACAAATACACCCGTTTTTTCGTCCTCGACGTGCTGGCTCCCCTGGGCCTGACCCTGCCGGCCCCGCATATCGAGCTGCCCCTTGGCATCTCGTTTTTCACCTTCCAGCAGATCATCTTCCTGCGCGACATCAAAAACGGCGCGGTCACGGACTTTCGTTTCCTCGACTACGTGTTTTGCGTCACCTTTTTCCCCCATCTCATCGCCGGCCCCATCATCAAATACAAAAACATCCTGGCCCAGCTGGTTTCGCGGGCCTTTTTCGGCGTATCGAGCGTCGCCACGGCCTGGGGATTTTCCTGGCTGGCGCTGGGCTTGGCCAAAAAGGTGCTCATTGCCGACCGGATCGCGCCGCTAGCCAACGAGGTCTTCGGCCTGGCCGCCTCGGGCGGTTCCTTGGGCGCGGCCACGGCCTGGGCCGGGGCGTTGGCCTACACCTTCCAGATCTATTTCGATTTTTCCGGCTATTCCGACATGGCCATTGGGCTGGCGTTGCTGTTTAAGATCGAGCTGCCGGTCAATTTCGATTCGCCCTACAAGTCGCGCTCCATCGTGGAGTTCTGGCGGCGCTGGCACATCACCTTGTCGTGGTTTTTGCGCGAGTGTCTCTACATTCCCTTTGGCGGCAACCGGAAGGGGCCGTTTCGCCAGTACGTCAACTTGCTCGCCACCATGCTGCTCGGCGGCTTGTGGCACGGCGCGGGCTACGGCTTCGTGTTGTGGGGCGGCCTGCATGGGCTGGCCCTGGCCGCCACCCACGCCTATGGCCGGCTTCGGGGATCGGCCCGGCCGCTGCCGGCCTGGCTGGCGGTTGGCGGCACGTTCACGCTGACGCTTTTAGCCTGGGTGCTCTTTCGTGCCGAAACCCTGGGCGCGGCCGGCCGGGTGTACGCGGCGCTTTGCGGCGCTGGCGCAGGGGGCGGGCCGGCCCATGGCTGGCCGATATGGGTGGGGTTGACAGCCTGTGCCGGGCTGGCGTTTTTCGCGCCCAACACCCAGCAAATCCTGGCGGCGGCCCGGCCACGCATCGAGGCGTTCCTGTCGCCCGGCGAAGCGGCCGCGCCCGGCTGGCTCTCCTGGCGGCCCACCACGGCCTGGGCCGTGCTGCTGGCGCTGCTTTTTCTGGTGATCGTGACGCAGCTGTCGAACGCCACGGATTTCTTGTATTTTCAGTTTTAGGAGAGGAACGCGCCTTCGGGTGTCGCTTGCCGGCGGCTCGTGACGGCGGGCAAGCGCAGGAAGAAACCGAGCCCCCTTTTGGACCGACCGCATCCCGCTTTTGCGCATCCGGTTGACGCCCCGCCCCATTCCGGCGCAATACTGTACTTATGAAACACCTCGCCGCCACCATCGCCCTGTCCTGTCTCACGCTCTTGGCCGCCTGCTCCCTTGGCGGGCCTTCGGACGCCGAGGTGGAGCTGGCTTTCCGCTCCGCCATCCAGCGCAACGACATCCTCGGCCTGCTCAGCAACACCATGACCATCGAGCGTTTCGTGGTCGACAAGAAGGAACGCAAGGCCGACGGCGTCTATGAAGCCACGGTCACCATCGTGTCCTCGGCCGCGTTGGGGCCGCTGTCCGTGGGCGGGGCCAGACAGACGACCCTGCGCCTTAAAAAGATCGACGACCGGTGGGTGGTCTTGCAGTAACGCTTCCAGGACGGGCGCGCGCCGCTACTTCCCCCGCCCCCGCTGCACCCCAAGCCCCGCCAAAATGAGCCCCAGCCCGATTATCGTGGACGGCAAAATCGCCTCGCCCACGAAAACGTGGATCAGCAGCAGCGACAAAAACGGCGACAGGAAAATCAGGTTCGCCACCTTGGCGGCGTTCTCGGCGCATTTAAGCGCCGTCAGCCACGTCACAAAGGCCAGCCCCATCTCGAACACGCCGACATAGGCCGCGCCGGCGTAGCCTTGCCATTCGGCCGGCGGCAGGCCCGGCCCCAGGACCATGGCCAGCCCGCACAAAGGCACGGCGCACAGGAAATTGGCCAGAAGCCCGGCCACCGGGTCGCGGTCGTCCTTGGCCCCCCAGATCCAATAGAGCGCCCAGATGACCGTCGAGGCCAGGGCCAGCCCCACGCCCAGGGGGCTGGCAAAGCGCATCCCGAAAAGGTCGCCGTGGGTGGAGATGACCACCACGCCGCTGTAGCTGATGAGAATCGCGAGCAAATCGCGGCGGCGCAGCTTCTGGCCGAGCATGGGCACGGCCAGAAGCGAGAGCGTCACGGCCCAGGTGTAGTTGAGCGGCTGGGCCTCCTGGGCCGGCAGCAGGTCATAGGCGGCAAATAAAATCGCGTAGTAGCAAAAGGGGTTGAGCGCGCCGAGCAGGGCCGAGCGCCGCCACTGGGCCGGGGTGAAGGCGGCCAGCCGCGAGAGGCCGCCGGTTGCGGCCAGCACGAGAGCCAGGGTCAGGCACGAGGCCAGGCTGGCCAGAAAAAGGAGCTGGAGCGGCGCGAGATGAGCAAGCGACAGCTTGAAGGCCGAGGCGACGGTGGACCACATGGCCACGGTGGCCAAGCCGTAGCGGGTGGCCCGTTGTTGATCCTGCATCCAAAACCCCCGGGTTTTCGATGGCCTACCTGTTTGCGGCGAAAAAACCAAGGCGGTTTCCGACCCCCCGGTTGACAATCCCGCGCAAGTCCGTATTCTGACGTCTTGGCATGACATCGGCCCCTGGGCTCCGTTCCCGCGACGCGGTCTCGCTGCAAACCCGTCGCCCCCACCCGGAACGCTTAACGCCCCCCGATGGCCAAAGGCCCCGATCTTCCGATCCTGACGCGGCCCGCAGCTTCCGTTTCTCGCATCGCCGATCGCCCCCGCGCGCGAAAACTTTGTTGCGCGGACTCACTTTTGCCAAAGGATATCCTTTTGAGCTTCGACTCTTTTTGCCTGCACGATTCCCTGATCGCCAACATCAAGCGCGCCGGTTACGAAACCCCCACTCCCATCCAGGCCGAGGCCGTGCCCCACGTCATGGAAGGCCGCGATCTCATGGGCCTGGCCCAGACCGGCACCGGCAAGACCGCCGCGTTCCTGTTGCCGATCCTGCATCGCCTGCTCACCACCCCGGCCCGCACCCGGTCGCCCCGTACGCTCATCCTCGCCCCGACCCGCGAGCTGGCCGAACAGATTTTCCGCTCCACCCTGGACTTCATGCGCGGCACCCGCCTGCGCGCCACGGTCATCTACGGCGGCGTGGGCATGTTCCCGCAAGTGCGCGCCCTGCGCCAGGGCGTGGACGTCATCGTGGCCTGCCCGGGCCGCTTGCTTGACCACTTGAACCAGGGCAACGTCCGCTTCGACGGCCTGGAGACGCTGGTCCTCGACGAAGCCGACCACATGTTCGACATGGGCTTTTTGCCGGACATCAAGCGCATCCTGGCCGCCCTGCCGGCCAAGCGCCAGACGCTGCTGTTCTCGGCCACCATGCCCCCGGCCATCTCCGGCCTGGCCGGCGAGACGCTGACCGACCCGGTCACCGTGCGCATCGGCCATCTGGCCCCGCTGTCCACCGTCGAGCACGCCATCTACCCGGTCTCCCACAACCAGAAGGCCCCCCTGCTGCTGCACCTGCTCGGCGAAGCCGGCAAGGAATCGGTGATCGTCTTCACCCGCACCAAGCACCGGGCCAAGAACCTGGCCCAGCAGCTGTGCCGCTCCGGCCACAAGGCCACCTGCCTGCAGGGCAACCTGTCCCAGCGTCAGCGCCAGATCGCCATGGACGGCTTCCGTCGCGGCTCCTTCCAGATCCTGGTGGCCACGGACATCGCCGCCCGGGGCATCGACGTTTCCCAGGTCGCCCACGTGGTCAATTTCGACATCCCGGACACCGCCGAGGCCTACACCCACCGCATCGGCCGCACCGGCCGGGCCGAACGTGACGGCCAGGCCCACACCTTCGTCACCGGCGAAGACATGGGCATGGTCCGGGCCATCGAGTCCCACATGAAAAAGCCCCTGCCCCGCCGCAGCGTCGAAGGCTTCGAGCCCGAGCCCGGCGAATTCCGCCGCTCCGCTCCGGCCCCGCGCAGCGCCGCCCGGCCCCGCCAGGGCTACGGCGCGCCCCGCCAGGGCGGCTACGGCGACCGCCAGCGCCAGGGTGACCGTCCCTACGGCGACCGCCCCTATGGCGACCGTCCGCGCGGCCCCCGGCCCGAAGGCGCTCGCGCCGATTCCGTGCGCGACGATCGCCCCCGGTCCGACCGCCCGCGCAGCGACCGCCCGGCCGCCGATCGTCCCCGCTCCGACCGGCCGCGCACCGAGCGCCAGCCCGCCGACGATCGCCGCTCCACCTTCGGTCTGGGCAGCGCCGACAACCGTTCGGGCAACCAGCGCCCCCGCCGCGCCTACAACGACGGCGCTTCCGCCGCCTAGGCACGCCTCAACGCCACGTAATAAAGCCGTTCCGGTTCGCCGGGGCGGCTTTTTGTTGGTGGTAGACAAGGCACGCGTGGATACGGCACATCCGGGAACCACCCGGGCACAGGCCCGCGCCCACAAGGAACGCCATGAGCAGCCGCAAGCAATACCGCCTCGACCTCGACCGCATCGAAGCCTCGCTGCGCGAGGTGCAGGCCGATTTCGACCGCATCAGCGAAAAGCTCCTCATGCGCCGCGAGCCCCTCACCGACCAGATCATCGCCAACCTGCTCGAAGGCTACGCCTACGTGGACCAGCTGTTGGAAGACGGGGTGGAAGTCTTCTCGCCCTCGGGCCTCGACCATATCCTGGAGCTCAACCACATCGTGCTGTGCGGCTCCAACGACAGCCTGCGGCTGGAATACGGCTCCCATCTACTGGAGACGCGCCACCGTTTCGCCGACGGCATCGGGGCCATCGCCGACCATTACGAGGCCAAGCGCCACAAATCCGCCACGCGCCGGGCGGCCGGGGTCTACGTGCTCTCGGTCAGCCAGCCCCAGCTGTTCCTGGAAGGCAACCACCGCACCGGCGCGCTGGTGGCCAGCTACATCCTCGTCCAGGAAGGCCTGCCGCCCTTCGTGCTCACCCCGAAAAACGCCGTGGCCTACTTCAACCCCTCCACCCTCATCAAATGGCGCGACAAGCAGAAGTTCCTGGACCGCCAGTACTACCTGAAAAAATACCGCCGCGTGCTCCAGGAGTTCTTCGAGGACACCCTGGACAAGCATTTTCGCCGCTCCCTGCGCCTGGACAAGGACGAAACGGCCAAACGCTGACCGGCCGCCGGCGATGTCCCGCCAGCCGTCCGGTCAGCTTTGGCGCACTGTGGTGCGAGGGAAAAGACCTGGAAATCGACGCCGGCCGCAGGCCTGTCCTGGCAGGCCCACGGCCGCGCCTTGCCCGGGGAGGGCAAGGCCGTGACGAGGCGCGATTAGGCTTTGTGGGCCGTGGCGGCGGTTTCCGGCCCGGCCGTTTCAACGACGGACGCGGCCACGGTCGCCACGGATTCGGCGGCCACGGCTTCGACCGCAACGGTCTTGGGCGCGGCGGCGACTTCCGTAGCGGTCGGGGCGGACGCGCTGGCGGCCGGGGCGATCGTCGCCTCGTGGCCGTCCATGGCCGCCTTGAACTCGCGGATGGATTTGCCAAGGTCATGGCCGAGGTTGCCGAGCTTGCCCGGGCCGAAAACGACCAGCACCACGACAAGGATCAACAGCAAATGCATGGGTTGAAGCAGACCTGAAATCATGACGGCCCTCCGTGATTTTGCCGCCCCCTACCATATCGCGGCCTGACGCAGCCTTGCCGGACCATGACAGAACGGCAAGGAACCCTTCCTGCGAACCGGCCCGGCGAGTGTTGCCAGCAAGACAGCCGCCGAAAATTGCCCTATGGTGCCCAGGATGCGAACCGAGGAACACGCCATGGACAAGCCGACCGAAACGGTGCTTGAACTGACCAACGTGCGCAAGGCCTACGGCGATTTCCAGGCCGTGCGCGGCGTGAGCTTTGCCGTGTCCCGGGGCGAATGCTTCGGGCTTCTAGGCCCCAACGGCGCGGGCAAGACCACCACCATCCGCATGATCTACGGCTTCTCGCCGCGCTCCTCCGGCGATATCCGGCTGTTCGGCCAGGACATCGCCACCGCCTTTCGCCGGGTGAAGGCCCGCCTGGGCGTGTGCCAGCAGGGCAACACCCTGGACCCGGACCTCAGCGTGCTCGAAAACCTCCTCGTCTTCGCCGGCTATTTCGGCATCCCCCGGGCCGAAGCCAAGGCCCGGGCCGAGGAGTTGCTGGCCTTTTTCGCCCTGGAAGGCAAGAAGCGCTTCCAGTACGAGGAACTGTCCGGCGGCATGGCCCGCCGGCTCATGCTCGCCCGGGCCATCGTCAACCGGCCGGAGCTGCTCATCCTCGACGAACCCACCACCGGCCTGGACCCCCAGTCGCGCAACACCCTCTGGGACCGGCTGCTGGACCTCAAGCGCCAGGGCATGACCATTCTTCTCACCACCCACGCCATGGAAGAAGCCGAGCGGTTTTGCGACCGGCTGTGCATCATCGACCACGGCCGGGTGGTCACCGAGGGCGACCCGGTCGGGCTGGTGGCCGCCCATGCCGGACGCCACGCCCTGGAAGTGGAATCCCCGGAACCGGCCATGGCCGAGCATCTGGCCGCGACCGGGGCGCGCTTCGACCGCTCGGGCCGGCGGCTCATCGTCTACGGCGACGACAAGGCGGCGCTTTTGGCCCTTCGCGAGCGCTTTTGCGCCGAGTCGGGTTTCCTGCGGCCGGCCACCCTGGAAGACGTTTTCCTGCGCGCAACCGGCCGGGAGCTTCGCGAATGACCACCGATCCCCGCTTCACCTGGCTTTTTTGGACCGTCTGGCGGCGCAACCTGCGGGTCTACCGCCGCATCTGGACGGTCAACTTCCTGCCGCCCATGCTGGAGCCGGTCTTCTACCTGCTGGCCTTCGGCCTGGGCTTCTCCGGCTTGGTGCGGGAGGTCCACTGGAACGGGCTGGCCCTGTCCTACACCGAGTTCTTCGCCCCCTCCATGCTGGCCGCCACGATCATGTGGCAGGCCTTTCTGGAGACCTCCTACGCCTCCTTCGTGCGCATGTTCTACCAGAAGACCTACGACGCCTTGCTCGCCACGCCACTGACCGTGGAGGAGATCATCATCGCCGAGATCGTCTGGGGCGCCACCCGGGCGGTCATCGCCGCCGTGCTCATGCTCGTGGTCATCGCGCTTATGGGCTACGTCCCGAGCCTGCACGCCCTGGCCATCCTGCCCATCGCCTTCCTCGGCGGCCTGGCCTTCGGAGCCATGGGCATGGCCACCACCAGCGTCACCTCGTCCATCGACATGTTCAACCTGCCGATATTTCTCGTCATCACGCCGATGTTCCTGTTTTCCGGGACGTTTTTCCCCCTGACCGGCCTGCCGGCCTGGGCTTCGGCCATGGCCCAAGGCCTGCCGCTCTACCATCTGGCCGAACTCACCCGCTCGGCCTGCCTGGGGCTGCTCGACGTGTCTTCCCTCTGGCACCTGCTGGCCCTGGCCGCCTGCGCCGCCCTCTTCATTCCCCTGTCCCTGGCCGGAATGCGGCGGCGGCTGGTCAAGTAGGCCGGCCTGGAAGCTGGAGGCTGGAGGAGGCCTCCGGCGGCTGGGGGCCTGAGGCCCCC
>ALAO01000079.1 GCA_000307955.1 Solidesulfovibrio magneticus str. Maddingley MBC34
GCGTCCCTTAAAAAATACGATAGTATTTTTTAAGAAAAATAAGTGGTTTTAGTCTGTTGGCTGCGAAATGTCCGATGTGCTTTTCGTGGGCGCGACACTACGTGGTCGGCAGGGGCTGGGGCAGGGGGCACTGGCTGCCGTTGGGCGAGGGGCAGCCGGCCACGGCCACACGGTTTCGGCCGGCGTTCTTGGCCGTGTACAGGGCCGCGTCCACCCGGGCCATGAGCTCTTCCACCGATTCCCCGGGCTTGAGTTCGGCCACGCCCAGGCTGATGCTGCCGGCGATGCCGTGGGGAAAGGGCTTGCCGGCCACGATCAGCCGCAGCTTCTCGGCCAAGAGCGTGGCGTTGCCCAGGGCCGTATGCGGCGCGGCCACCACGAATTCCTCGCCGCCGTAGCGGAAAAGCCAATCCACGCCGCGCGTGGCCTCCATCACGCGCCGGGCCAGTTCCCGCAACATGTCGTCGCCGGCTCCGTGGCCGTAGGTGTCGTTGACCACCTTGAAATGGTCGATGTCGAACATGACCACGGACAGCGCCTCGCCGTAACGGGCGGCCCGGGCCACCTGCGTGTGCATCACCTCGTTGAATTTGAGCCGGTTGTAGGCTCCGGTCAGCTGGTCGGTGACGGCCAGCTCGGCCAGGGCGTCGTTGGCGCCCTGCAGGCTTTCCCGGTCGGCGCAGATGCGGCGCACCATGGGCCGGAAAATAAACAGCCCCGATGCGGCCAACACGGCCATCATGGCCAGGGCGGCCCCGGTTTCCAGCCGGCGCAGCACGGTGAGCCGCGACATGGCCAACTGCTGGTAGCGTTGGATGACCATGCCGAGGTCGCGCAGCAGTTCGTTTTCGCCAAAAGCCAGCAGATTGAGAAACGCCTCGTCGGACAGGGACGGCCGGGCCGCTTCGGAGGTGGCGAAGGCCCGGGCGTTTTTGAGGAAAAGCCGCATCCCTCGGTCCAGGTCGTAGGGCGGCTTGAAGTAGATGTCGCGCAGGTCCGGGGCGGCGGCGGCCAGGGAGGCGGGGTCGTCGAGGTCGGCCAGCAGGCGCTGGTGGTTGACCTCCAGGGCGGAAAGGGCTTGTCCCAGCCGGGCCTTGATGTCGCGCCGGGTTTCGTCGTCGTCGGCGGCGGCCAGAAGCAGGCACTGGGCCAGCACGCGCTGGGTGAGCAGGCGCTGGGAGCCGGACACGGCGGTGACGGCGGCGGCGCGGTCCACGGCGGCCATGATGTGCCGAAAGAGCAGGTAGGAGCAAAGGGCCAGGACGGCGGCCAGGGCCAGGGCGACGAGATAGCGCAGGGTCAGGCTGTGCTTGTAGTGCCGGTTGGCGGCGGCGATGGCGTCCTTGGCAGGAATTCCCATGCTTTGGCTGTAGGCCAGGGCCGGGAAATAGGCAAGGCCGGGATCATGGCGCGTTTTGGCGATTCGGGCTGCTCGCGGCGCGTCCTAGAGTCGCGCCCCTAAAAAAATACGATAGTATTTTTTTAATAAAATTTATTGTTTTAGTGTGTTGGCTACCAAGCGCCATATGCGCTTTTCGTGGACGCGACACTAGCCGTAGGAAAGCACGGCCCACAGCGGGGCCAGGCGCTGGATGTCCAGGCGCGGGCTGTCCGGCGGCGAGGGTGTCGGCTGTCGCGTCGGCCATGGCCAAGGCGCGTATCACGTTGCCGATGGGCGCGCCAGGGGAAGACCGCGCCGGGGGAAGGCTCCCCCGGCGCGGCAGCGTTTGGAGGGCCGGCTAATAGTCGCCCGTGGCCTGGCGGAAAGCCACGATGTCGGCGACGCTGACCAGCGGGAAATCATGGGTCGCGGCAAAGGCCGCGATTTCGTCGCCCTTGGCCATGGTGCCGTCGGCGTTGGTCAGTTCGCACAGCACCCCGCACGGGCCGTGCCCGGCCAGCCGGCACATGTCCACCGTGGCCTCGGTGTGGCCGCGACGGGAGAGCACCCCGCCCGGACGGGCAATAAGCGGAAACACGTGGCCGGGCCGGGCTAGGTCGCAAGGCTTGGCGTCCGGTGCGGCGGCGGTCTTGACCGTCGTCACCCGGTCGGCGGCGGAAACGCCGGTGGTCACGCCCTCGGCCGCCTCGATGGTGACGGTAAAGGCCGTGCCATTCTTGCAGGTGTTGACCGCGACCATGGGCGGCAAATCGAGCTGGCGCGCCTTTTCCTCGGTCAGGCACAGGCAGACGATGCCGCTGCATTCGCGGATGAGCATGGCCATCTGCGGCGCGGTGAGGGTGTCGGCGGCGAAAATGAGGTCGCCCTCGTTTTCGCGGTCCAGATCGTCCACGACCAGGATGCCCCGGCCTTGGCGCATGGCTTCGATGGCGGCCCGGGTGCGGGCGATGGCGGCGTCGACATTGGAAAACGGCTGATTCATGGCTTGCTCCGATAACGAATGTTTGGGCCAGAATCAGGGCGGACAAAGAGACGACCAGACCGGATGCGCGCACCCGGCCGGCCACGCGCCGGACGCTCCGGCGGCGGGGAATGCCGTCTTTCCTCTTCCTTCCGGACTGTAACCGTCGGCCCTGGCTTCGCACCAGGTCTGCTGACCCCGCAACGCGGAGGCGTCGCGGGCGCTCGCGGGCTCCCCGGGTTAGCCGGGATACCGCCGGTGGGGACTTCCACCCCGCCCTGAGGACAACGGCCGCTTTGTAGCGCCGGCGGCGGGCGATGGCAAGACCGTCGGAGCAGCCCGTCCTGCTGCGGGAGCCACCTGGGCCGCCGGCCCCTGCGGCGGCGTCGAAAAGCGCCTGTGGAGCTTTGCGGGCAATCTCCTGAAGCCAGTGCTTATTTTGAAAAAAACTGGCGTATCTTTCGAGGGAGCGGCGCTAATCCCCGGGCCAGACGCGCTCTTTCCCCGGCGCCCGGTCGGAAAACCAGACCCGGAAATCGTTGTCCGGCTCCCCGGAAAGCGCCAGTTCGCTGCGCCCCGGCGGTACGGCAAAAGGGGTCAGGGTTCTGGCGTCCAGGACGGCCTCGACGGCCATGCGGTCAATGGGGCGCGTGGGCGACCAGAACTCGGCCGAGGGTTCGGCCACCAGGGCAAAGCGCACCACCACATGGGTGGCTGGTTTGGCCAGCCGCACCCGGGCGAAACGGCGGTCGAACATTCGGTTCCACTGCCCTTCGTGCTCGGCCTTGGCCGAAAGGATGGTCGTCGCCGGGCCGCCGTCGGCCGTGTAGGACACCGCGCATTCCCGTCTGGTTCCGGGGTCGCCGTACAGGCGTGGATAGGCCATGACGCGCAGTTCGGTGATGGGGTAGGCCGACACGAACACGTATTCGAACCAGCAATCGGAACCGGCCCGGCAGCGCACGCCGCCGGCATAACCCGGGTAGGAATCCGACGCTTCCATGTTCAGGGAATGGGCGGAGGGGCGGTCGGTGAAATCCGGCGGATCGAAGTTTGGGCTTAAGTGCAACAGCCCCTGGCCGCCGGGGGTCAGGCGGGCCACGGTCCCGTCCGGGGCGGCGATGGGCACGGAAACACGCGTGCCGCCAAAGGTCAGGACCGGGGCGTTTATTCGGCCGGCCAGGGTCAGGGTCCGCACGTCAAGCGGCGCGTCGCCGGCAAGGTCCAGGCCGGTTCGCGGCGCGGCGTCGGACAGGGGCGTCCCGCCACGGCCTGGACCCAGGGCAGGGTCGGCCACCACCACGGCCGGTTTTCCGGCGGCGTCCGGCAGGACGTAAGCCGGGGGCGTGTCCGGGTTGGCGGCGCTAAAAGCGGCCAGGGCTTCGGGCGGGTTCACCACCGCGCCGCCGGGCAATGCTTCGGCCAGCCCGGCCTGGTCCGGAGCGGCGAAGACCATGGCCCGGGGGCCAAGGAAGGTCACGTTCGGGGCGTAGGCCGGCGAGGCGCAGTTGCGGGCCAGGTTGGCGGCGTAGAAGGCCAGGCCGCCGTCCGGGACCGGGGCCAGCCCTGTGCCCGTCACCGTGACGCCGGCCAGGGCCAGCAGGCCCTCGCTGGTCCCCGGCAGATAGCGCACCCGCAGTCGGACCGAGCCGGCCGCGAGGTAGGGCGTCAGATCGACCTCGGCCCGGGCCGTGCGCACGACGTCTTGGTAGAAGGGCACTTCCTCGTAAAACCGCCGTTTCTCCAGGCGCGGCCTGCCGTCCGGCAACAGGAAATCGTCGTGGCCGAGGGCGGCCAGCGGCGTAAAGGTCGCGCCGTCGGCGCTGGCCTCGACGATCAGCCGCGAATCGGCCGGCAGGCTCGGGTGGCGTTTGTACAGGACGGCCTCGACAGCGGCCGTGACCTTGGGGGCTGGAGAGCCGGGGGGCGCATCGAAGCGCCAGGTCGCGACGGCCGGCTGGCTGGAGCGCGCGGGGCGCAGCAGCCCCACCTCGGCGTCGGCCAGCATGTTGCGTAGGGAAAACGCGTCGCGGTAGACCTTGTGGTCGCGGAAGTCGTCGCTGTAGCCGGCCGCGCCCGAGGTGTTAGGAACAAGGAGCAGCGGAGCACGGCTGGGAAAGCCGGCCAGGGCCAGACGGGACTGCAAGCCGGCGGCGCTCCAGGAGGCCAAAAGCGCCCCCTCGGGCACGGCCCGCAGGCGTTGGCTCGGAGCGAAAACCTGGTCAGCGAGGCGCAGGCGGCGGTAGCCCGGACAGTCGAAATCGCCGGGGCCGGCAACGTCGTCGCCGAGGTGCCAGCGGGCGGCGAAGGCCCGGGCGTTTCGTTGCCAGCCGGTGAAGGCCAGGGCGGCCTCGGGGCCGGGGGCGCGGCTGACGTAGCGGAAGAAATCCCGGTCGTTGGTCAAGGTGCGGCGGCCGTATTCGCCAAGCTGGGACAGCGGTCCGGTAAGGACGAGGCCGGCTAGTCCTCCGGCGATAAGCAGCGCCCCGTTCGGAGCCAGCCGGGCGGGCAGGGCGCGGGCGATCAGCCCGCCCAGGCGCGAGGCCCCGGCTCCGACCAATATGCAGACAGCCGGCAGGGCAGCGACGAGATGCCGCCAATTGACGATGCCGCGCAGGTCGGATCGACTCGTGAGGATGGCCGCGGCCGGGGCCAGGGCGCACAGGACGACCAGAAGCGTCGCGGCATTGCGGCAACAGACCAGGCCCAGGGCGGCCAGGATGGCGACGCCGGCCACGGTGACGGGCCAGATGGGGTAGCTGCTGTGGAAATAACCGCCCAGGGTATCGGCGAAAAAGCCGAAGGTAAGGCCTGTTGTCAGGGAGACTCCGGGGTTGGCCAGGAAGTCCTGGAGAATGAAGGGTCCCCGGGCGATGGGCAGCCAGGCGGCCGTGGCCGCGGCCATGGACAGGGCCATGGGCATCAGCCGCAGGATCCGGTCCGGGCCGTCAAAGGGCGGCTTGCGGCCAAGGAATAGGGCCATGACCCACAGGCCTTGAGCGGCCAGGATGGGCAGCCCTTGGTAGCCGGTCCAGAGCATGGCCGCCGTCACGAACGCATAACCGGCCAGGAGCAGATTCCGGCGGCGCGGGGCTGAAAGCGCCCGGGTCAGCAGCAACATGGAAAAGACGGAAAAACAGAAGAACAAGCTGTAGAATTTGATGGCTCGGGATATGTCCACATGAAACAGGGAGCCGGCGCACAGCAGCGCGGTGCACAGTCCGGCCCGGCGGCCGGCGCAGGCTGCGCCCAGGAGCCCCAAGCCCAGGACGGAGGCCATTCCGGCGGCCAGCGACGGGAGGCGAGCGCCTAGCGCGCTGTCATGCGCCGCCAGGGCGGCGCGCACGAGCAGATATTGCAGCGGCGGCTGAAAGTCGAAAATCGTGTCGGCCGGTCCGAGCTTTTCCTGCACGTCGGTGATGGCGGCAGCCGGCAGGGCGGCCCGGCTTAAGTTCAGGTAGTCGTCTTCCCACAGTTGGGGCGTGTCGAGCTGCCACAGCCGCAGTCCGGCAGCCAGGGCCAGGACGGCGGCAAGCAGCATCCAGAACGTGCGCCGGGACGGTTCGGCGCAGTCAGCGGCAGGGGTGGTGGATGGCGCGTGCATGGTCCGGGCAGGGTAGCAGCCGGGCTGGGGCGAGGCAACCAAGGGGGCGCGCGCACCCGGCGCGCGACCTCCCGGCTTCCGCGGCGAGGGCGACCCGCCGTCCTGGCCCGGCCTGTCGCCGGCGGAGACGGACCGCCCGGGCGGCGTACAAGGGCGGCATCCTCCTGGTGCGCGCTCTTGCCCGGACCAAGGACTCTTCCCCGAGACGCGAAAAAGCCGCCGCCCCGGGGCAGGGGCGACGGCCGGTTTGGGGAGGAGCGTCGCGTCGAACTATGGCTTGGCGGCCGGGGCCGGGGCCGGGGGCGTCGGCGCGGGCGGCGCGGGGGCGTTGGTGGGGCCATGCTCCATGGCCCCGTGATCCATGCCGCCCATCATCATGCCCTGGCCCATGCCTTGGCCCTTGCCCTTGCCCATCATCATGCAGTCCATGCCGCCTTGGCCCATGCCGGCCATCATGCCGTCATGGCCGCTGCCGAGGTGCAGAGTCTGGCGGATGGGCGTGCCGGTTTCCTTGGCGTAGCGCAGGCGGAAGAGCACGGTCTGTTCGGCCAGCTGGCCGCGAAGGGCGGCGATGTCGCCGGCGAGCTTCTTGACGGCCGCTTCGTCGCCGGGCTTGGTGGCGAGCAGGATTTCGAGGTCCGCCTCGCGGGCCTTGATCTTGCCGCGCAGTTCGGCGGTCTTGGCGGTGAATTCCTGCTTGAGCAGGTAGGCTTTGTCCGGGTCCACGGCAGGAGCGGGGGCGGCGGGCTTGGCGGGGTCGGCGACATGACCGGGATGTTCCTGGGCGGCGCGCGAGGCGACGGGCAGGGAGAGGATCAGGGCGGCGGCCAGGGCGGCCGGAACGAAAAAGACGGTGCGCATATGGTGGACCTCCTTGATGCGATGGTTCTCCTTGAGCATAGGCCGTGCCAGCGGCAGGTGATTAGAAATTCATCAATGAAAGAAGGATGTTGTCTTTTGAGCGTGGATTTCAGACCAGGGTAGGCGACAATAAAATATGCAGGTGCGGTATGGAATGTGGGCAAAAAACATACGGGTGTCGCCAAAACGCCCAGGCTGGGCAGGCACGGGAGAAGGGGGCAGCAAGAAAAAAAGCGGCGTCGGACCGCCGCCGTGCCGCTAGCGCTGGGCCGCCGCCGCCGCCGGGGCGTCGGCCGGCTCCACGCCGAAACGGGCCTCGAACTCCTTGCCGAAACGGCACAAGGCCTCCAAGATGGGAATGATGCCCCGGCCCAGATCGGTCAGCGCATATTCCACCCGGGGCGGCACCTCGGCGAAGACCGTGCGGGTGAGCAGGCCATCGGATTCCAGTTCGCGCAGCTGCTGGGTCAGCATCTTCTGGGTGATGGTCGGCATGGTGCGGCGCAAGGCCGAAAACCGCATGGTGGGCGTTTCGCGCAGATGCCACAAGATAAGCGGCTTCCACTTGCCGCCGATAACGGCCAGGGACAGCTCCATGCTGCACGAATATTCCTTGCCCCGGCAGCGCCGTCGGCCGCAAATGGTTCCCGGTTCGCCCATGACGCTTCTCCTTTTCATGGTATCCAAAAGGATACTACTGAACTTAAATGTGCCTACTTGCCTTTTTGGGCATACTGGCAGAATTTCCCCCTAGCGTAAAGCGGAAACCGACAAGGAGGCCCCATGGACCTGTTCGAAGCGCTCTACACCCGGCGCAGCATCCGGTCGTTCACCGACGCGCCCGTGGCCGAAGCCGATCTGGAAACCCTGTTGCGCGCGGCCATGGCCGCTCCCAGCGCCGGCAACGCCCAGCCCTGGCATTTCGTGGTGGTGACCGAGCGCGCCGTGCTCGACGCCATCCCCGGCATCCATCCCTACGCCGCCATGTGCAAGACCGCCCAGGCGGCGGTGGTCGTGTGCGCCGAGCTGTCCCTGGAAAAATACCCGGGCTATTGGGTGCTCGACTGCGCCGCGGCCACGCAAAACCTCATGCTGGCCGCCCGGGGTCTGGACATCGGGTCGGTGTGGTGCGGGCTGTATCCGCAGCAGGAACGCATGACGGCCATGGCCGGGCTGTTGCAACTTCCCGAGGGCGTGGCCCCCCATGCTTTGGTGGTCCTTGGCCATCCGGCCCAGGAATTCAAGAAAATCGACCGCTTCAAGCCCGAACGCATCCATCGCAACGGCTGGTAGGCCGGCCAAAGGAGTTTTTCATGAAAGTTTCCATCGGTTCCAAGACCATGGCCCTGCCCACCCCGGCCTGGCTGGTCGGCACCTATGACGCCGACGGCAAGCCCAACCTCATGACCGCCGCCTGGGGCGGCATCTGCTGTTCCAAGCCGGTGTGCGTCACGGTGTCGCTGCAAAAGCCCCGCCACAGCTACGCCGCCATCATGGAACGCAAGGCCTATACCATCAACGTGGCCTCGGCCAAGGACGTGGCCAAGGTGGACTACTGCGGCATCGTCTCGGGCAAAAACGCCGACAAGTTCGCGGCCTGCGGCTTCACGGCCGTCAGAAGCGAACTGGTGGACGCGCCCTATGTGGCCGAATGTCCGCTGGTGATCGAATGCAAGGTCATCCGCATCGAGGATCTTGGGATGCACACCATGTTCGTGGGCGAGGTCATGGACGTGAAGGTGGACGAGGCGGCCATGAAGGACGGCAAGCCCGATCCGCTTTTGATCGACCCCATCGTCTACGCCCCGGAAGACCGGCACTACTATGGCCTGGGGGCCAACCTGGGCTTGGGGTTCTCCATCGGCAAGGAGCTCAAGTAGCCATGGCCAAAGTGCGCCTTGACCCCAACCAGCTGCCGCCCATGCCCGTGGCCCTGGTCGGGACGCTGGCGGAAGGGCGGGTCAATTTCATGGCCGCCGCCTGGATCACCCGCGTCACCATCAAGCCGCCCCGCATCGGCGTGGGCATCAACCATCGCCAATGGACCCATGGCCGCATCCAGGAAACCGGGGCCTTTTCCCTGTGCTTCCCCGGGCCGGAGCTGGTGGAAAAAACCGACTACTGCGGCCTGGCCTCGGGCCGCAACGCCGACAAGTCGGCGGTTTTCGACGTCTTTTACGGCGACACGCCCGGCGCGCCCCTGATCCGGGAATGTCCGCTGTGCTTCGAGGCTGTCCTTGATCAGGCCGTGGATTTGACCACCCATACGTTTTTCATCGGCGAGATCAAGGCGGTCTGGGCCGATGACACCATTGTCGCCGACGGCAAGATCGCTGTGGAAAAATGGAATCCCCTGCTGTTGACCATGCCCGACAACCGCTACTGGACCCTGGGCAGCCCTGTGGCCGACGCCTGGAGCGTGGGCAAGGCCATGAAGAAAGGAGAAGCGCAATGAAAGTCCTGGCCATAAACGGCAGCCCGCGCAAGGGCGGCAACACGTGTCTCATGCTGCAAAAGGCCCTGGAGCCCATCGCCGCCGCCGGCATCGAAACCGAACTCGTGGAACTCCACGGCCGCAATTATTTCGGCTGCATCGCCTGCATGAAATGCTGGGAGCGCCAGGACGGCCACTGCGCCATTAAAAAAGACGGACTCAACGACCTCATCGACCAGATGCGGGCCGCCGATGGCCTCATCCTCGGCTCGCCGACCTACTTCGCCAACGTCTCCACCAACATCAAATCCATCATCGACCGGGCCGGCATGGTGGCCCTGGCCAACGGGGCCTTTTTCGCCCGCAAGGTCGGCGGCTCGGCCGTGGCCGTGCGCCGGGGCGGCGGCATCGCCGTGTTTGACGCCATCAACCACTTCTACCTCATCAACCAAGTGGTGGTGGCCGGTTCGAGCTACTGGAACCTCGGCCGCGGCCTGGCTCCCGGCGACGTGTCCTCGGACGAGGAGGGCATGACCACCATGGAAAATCTGGGCAAGAACATGGCCTGGGTGCTGGGCAAGCTCCACCCCTAAAAGGGGCGCGCCTGCAGGACGCCGATGGTTCCTGCGGGCGTCCTGGCTCTCGCCCGCATCGCCTGCCGTCCCGCCCGTCGCCCACCCGGCGCGGCGGGGCGGCGGGCGGACATCCCTCCTCTCCACGCCTTCCTGTCGCTCCCGACGCGAAGGCGTCCCCCAAGGAGCAGCACCATGACCGATCCCAAGGAAGTCGAACCCGGACTCGTGGTCGTGTGGATCACCCGCGACCGGGAAGCCGCGCTCAATATGGCCCTTATGTACGCCAAGAACAGCCGCCTCAAGGGTTGGTGGCACGACGTCCATCTGCTCGTCTGGGGTCCCTCGGCCGACGCCCTGGCCCATGACGCCGAGCTGGCCGGGGAACTGGCCGCCTGCCTGGACGCCGGAGTGGAGGGCTATGCCTGCCGGGCCTGCGCCGAGCGCTACGGCGTGGCCGAGCGCCTGGAGGCTTTGGGGCTGGCCGTGGTCTACGCCGGGGAGCCGCTGACCAGCTATCTGAAGTCCGGCTGGAAGGTGCTCACCGTCTAGCGTTGCCAGGGCCGGCGGGCGACTTATATTCCTCTTTTGGCCGGTCGGGGCCGGCGACGCCCCGACCGGACCGCGTCTTGCCTTTTGCCGCCGCCTCGACGACAACGGCTAAGCTGGCCGGTTTCGTTTCGCCGGTCAGACCAGGAGGTTTCCATGCTGCGTATGGCTGTTGGACACGCCAATTGTCTGGACGCCGCCTGCGCCGTGCGCGGCGCGGCCGAGGCCTGCCGGCGGGGCCTTGGCGGGGCCGATCCCGTGGGCTTGCTGCTTTTCGCCGGGGTGGGCTACGACCACGGCGAGTTGCTGCGCGGCGTGGAAGCCGCCTTTCCGGGCGTCCCCCTGGCCGGGGGGACCTCCTGCGGCGAGTTGTCCTCGGTTGGCGGTGTCACAGACGACGCCGTGCTGCTCATGGCCTTTGGCGGCGAAGGTATTCGGGCCTCGGCCGGCCTGGTCCGGGATTTCGCCGTTCCCGGCACGGATCTCGGCGCGGCGGCCGCCCGGGCGGCGGGCGAGGCCTTGGCCGAGCTTGGCGGGGCCGACCCCGTGCTGTGTCTGGTCTTTCCCGACGGCGGCCGGGGTGGGGTGGAGGACCTCAGCCGCGCCCTGGGCCAGGCTCTTGGGCCGGACTGTCTGGTGGTCGGCGGCGTGGCTGGCCGGCAGCTGGCCGACCGGCGGCCGGTGCGCCAGTTTTTCGGTCGGGAAACCCTGCTCCACGACGCGCCTTTCCTGCTCCTGGCCGGCGACATCCCCCTGGCCATGCGGGTGTCCAAAGGCTGGCGGCCCATCGGCGACCGGGCGCGCATCACCGGCGTGTCCGGCAATGTCGTCAGCCGCATCGGCGAACGCACGGCTCTCGATTTTTACCGCCGCTACCTCGGCCCCCATGCCGAGCCGGCGGTGGAGCTGCCCCTGGCCGTCACCTGCGAAAAATCCGACACCTTCATTTTACGTGCCCCGGCCTTTTACAGCGAGGGCGACGGCAGCATCCAGTTCCCGGCCGGCGTGGCCGAGGGGGCCATGGTGCAGTTGGCCGAAGCCACGCGAGGCGACATGCTGGCCGACATCGGGGCCATGGCCAAAGGACTGGCCGCCGACGGCCAGGCCATGCGGCCCGGACCGGCCGGCGCGCTGCTGTTTTCCTGCTCCACCCGCAAGGACATCCTGGGCACCAAGTCGTCGGAGGAAATCGACCGCCTGACCGCCGCCCTGCCGCCGGGCACGCCGGTGGCCGGATTCTCCTGCCACGGCGAGATCGCGCCTACGGCCCCGGGGCTGCCGCTGCATCTGCAAAACGGCTCGTTGGTCGCCGTGTTGCTTGGCGGCGACCGGCCCGAAGCAGCCGCCGGCGCGCCCTTAAACGAGCTGCCCTGTCCGGCCGGCGAGGCCGAGGCCCTGGCCCGGGAAGTCCGAGCGCTCACCCGCGCCCTGGACCGGGCCACCCAGGCCCGCTCGCGCCTGGAAGCCCAAAAGGAGCGTTCCCAGGCGCTCATGCGCTCCATCAATCAGGAAATAAACGAAGCCAAGCTGGAGATTCAGCGCAAAAACGAGCTGTTGCGACAGGCGCTGGCCCTGGCCGAGGAGGTGCAGCGAAACCTGCTGCCCCAGGCCGCCCCGGGCCTGCCCGGCTTCGACATCGCCGGCACGAGCCTTTATAGCGACGAAACCGGCGGCGATTACTACGACTTCATCCACGCGCCCAACGAACAGGAAGGCCGCTTCGGGGTCATCATCGGCGACGTCACCGGCCATGGCATCGCCGCCGCGCTGCTCATGACCACGGCCCGGGCCTTCTTGCGGATGCGTTCCTTCCAGCCCGGGTCCCTGGCCGCGGTCATCGACGACGTCAACCGCCTCATGTGCGCCGATCTGGCTGATTCCGGCCGGTTCATGACGCTGTTCTATCTGGCTATCGACATTGAGAAAAAGCGGCTGCACTGGGTGCGGGCCGGCCACGACCCCATCATGCTCTACGACGCGGCCACGGGGCTGACCGGCGACATCCCGGACAAGGGCGGTCCGCCGCTGGGCATCGTCACCGAGGCCCGCTACGCCGAAAACAGCGCCGCCGGGCTCATTCCGGGCCAGGTGGCCCTGCTGGCCACGGACGGGCTGTGGGAAGCGCGAAACGACAAGGGCGAGATGTTCGGCAAGGACCGGGTGCGGGAGCTTTTGGCCCGCCACAGCGACAAGCCCGCCGCCGACATCGTGACCGCCGTCCTTGAGGGACTGCGGGAATTTCTCGGCGAGGTCGAGCCCGAGGACGACGTGACGTTGGTCGCCATCAAAGTCCTGCCCGATCCGCCCGCCTCGTAACCCACCATTCGCGGGGGGCCGGGGCCGACCGTCCCCCCGCCGCCGGGCCACAAGCCTCCTCTTCCCGCCCATAAACCGTCCAGCCCCTGGACATAGACCACCCCCCCCTTACAAAATTGCTTTTTATTGCAGGGGGCCGGGGGGATCATCCCCCCGGCCGCCGGAGGC
>ALAO01000080.1 GCA_000307955.1 Solidesulfovibrio magneticus str. Maddingley MBC34
CAGGACGACGACGGCGACGACGAGGCCGGCGGCGAGGAAACCGTGCGCCTGCCCCTGGAGGAAGACGAGGAGGACCGCTTCCTCTCGGCCCTGCGCCAGGCCTGGGACCCGCGCCACGAACGGGCCGTGGACATCGAAAAGCTGCCCATCACCCTGGACGGCCGCACCATCCTTTTGCCCTACACCCAGATCCTTTTTATCGAGGCCTACGAGGACTATTCCTTCGTCCATACCGCCAGCCAAAAGATGCTAACCTCGTATCGTCTCAAAAACCTTGAAGAACGCTTGCGGCCCCACCGCTTTTTCAGGGTCCACCGCAAATACCTCGTCAATCTCGACCAGGTGACCGAGATCGCCACCCTGCCCGGCGGCAACTTCATGCTGCGCACCGCCGGCAAAACCCGCATCGAGCTGCCCATCGGCCGCCGCCGCATCGGCGAGCTCAAGCAGATCCTCGGTCTGTGAGGGACGACATGCCCGCCAAACAAGGAACGCCGATGCCGCCGACGACCGGAACGCTGGACGCCCTGCTCGTGGAACAACGGGTGTTTCGCCCGGCCCCGGCCACGGTCATCGAGGCCAACGTCAAACCCCACGACCTGGCCGAGGCCTATGCCCTGGCCGGCGCGGACCATCTGGCCTTCTGGGAAAAGGCGGCCTTGGAGCTGGAATGGCGGCGCAAGTGGGACGCCGTGCTCGACGATTCGCGCCCGCCCTTTTACCGCTGGTTTCCCGGAGCCCAGGGCAACATCGCCCACAACGCCCTGGACCGGCATGTCCATGCCTGGACCAAAAACAAGCTGGCGCTCATCTGGGAGGGCGAGGCCGGGGATTGCCGCAAATTCACCTATTTCGAGCTGTACCGCGAAGTGAACCGGCTGGCCGGGGCGCTGCGGGGCCTGGGCGTCGGGCGCGGCGACCGGGTGTGCCTGTACCTGCCGCCCATCCCCGAAACCGTGGTCGCCATGCTGGCCGCGGCCAAGATCGGCGCGCCCCACGTGTTCGTCTTCGCCGGCTATTCGGCCAAGGCCCTGCGTGAACGCGTAAACGACAGCCGGGCCAAGGTGGTCATCACGGCCGATGGCTTCTACCGGGGCGGCCGCATGATCGACCTCAAGGCCGTGGTGGACGAGGCCCTGCCCGGCGTGCGGCCCGAGGCGGCCGAGTCGGTGGTGGTGGTTCGCCGCACCGGCCACGACATCGACATGCAGGAGCCGCGCGACCTCTACTACCACGACCTGCTGCGCCAGGAATCGCCCGAGGCCCCCACCGAAGTCATGGAGGCCGACGAGCCGCTTTTCTGGCTGCACACCTCCGGCTCCACCGGCAAGCCCAAGGCGGTCATCCACGGCCACGCCGGCTACATGGTCGGCGCGCACCACACCTTCCGCACGGTCTTTGACGTCAAGCCGACGGACATCCATTTCTGCACCGCCGATCCCGGCTGGATCACCGGCCACACCTACGGCGTCTACGGACCGCTGCTCACCGGAGCCACGGTCATCCTCTACGAAGGCCATCCGCTCTACCCCCAGGCCGACCGCCTGCCGAGCATCATCGAGCGCTACGGGGCGACCATTTTCTACGCCACGCCCACGCTTATCCGCATGCTCATGCGCTACGGGCCGCAGTATCCCAAAAAGCGCGACCTCTCGACCCTGCGCCTTCTCGGCAGCGTCGGCGAACCGCTGGGTCCCGAGGCCTGGATGTGGCTGTACAAGCATTTCGGCGGCTCCAAGTGTCCGCTGCTGGACACCTGGTGGCAGACCGAAACCGGCATGGCCATGATCGCGCCCATGCCAATCTCGGTGCTCAAGCCCGGTTCGGTGGGCAAGGCGCTGCCCGGCATCGAGGCCGAGGTGGTGGACGAGGCCGGCGCGCCCGTGGAGCCGGGCCAGGGCGGCTATCTGGTCATCAAGAAGCCCTGGCCGGCCATGTGTCTGGGCCTGGAGGGCGACCCGGCCGGCTACCGCGCCGCCTACTGGGAGCGCATCCCGGGGATGTATTTCGCCGGCGACGTGGCAAGGCGCGACGAGGACGGATATTTCTGGATTCAGGGCCGGGCGGACGAGGTGCTCAACATCGCCGGCCACCGGGTGGGCACGGCCGAGGTGGAGGCGGCGCTGACGGCGCACCGTTTCGTGGCCGAAGCGGCGGTCATCGGGCTGCCCGACAAGATCAAGGGCGAGGTGGCCAAGGCGTTTATCGTGCCCGACCCGGGCTGGATCGGCGCGTTCCCCGACGCCGACGCCTTCGACGCCGAACTGCGGGCGCACGTGCGGCGCGAACTGGGACCCATCGTCGTCATGCGGTCGGTGGAACTGCGGGATACGTTGCCGAAGACGACCAGCGGGAAGATTTTAAGAAGGCAGTTGCGGGCGGAGGAGTTGGGGGAGGGGTGAGGCTCGCTACGGTTTTCCAGACGCCCCTTGACTTGGTATCAATTGGCAGTACCATAGACACATGAACGCCAAGGCCCGTAAAACCCTGGCCGCCATCTTTTCCGATCCGACCAGATCGGATCTTGGCTGGGATGAGATTGAAGCGCTGTTGCGGGCGCTTGGGGCTGATCTCCGCCAGGGACGAGGCTCACGTATTCGCGTTGCCCTCGCCGGACAGACTGCCGTATTCCATCGTCCCCACCCACGCCCCACGCTGCTCAAAGCCGCCGTCAAAGACCTGCGCGCCTTTCTGACAAGCGCCGGAGTAATTCCATGAACATCATGAAATACAAAGACTTCATTGGCGAATTCGAATACGACGCCGAAGCCAAATTCTTCCACGGCCGCGTGGTCAACATCCGCGACACCGTGACCTTTGAAGGCGCGTCGGCCAGCGAACTCGAACAGGCGCTCGCCGATTCCGTGGAAGACTATCTGGATTTTTGCCACGACCTCGGCCGCGAACCGGACAAGCCATTTTCCGGCAAATTCAATATCCGCCTGACGCCCCAGTCCCATCGGCTGGTGGCTACCGCCGCCAAGGCCTGCGGCAAAAGCCTCAACGCCTTCGCCGCCGAAGCCCTGGAACGCCAAGCCCGGGCCGTGCTCGGCTAGGGCGCGTCAGCCCGTCGAGCACATAAAGTCTCACCCCTACCCGGCCGGCGGTCCCTGACGCAAGGCGTCATACCCCAGACAGGCCAAGCCGACGGTCTTGGGGATGAGCCGCTCGCCTTTGTCGTAATACGCCACCGTACGCGGCGCGAGGCCCAGCGCCCGGGCGGCGGCGACCAGGGCCGCGAAGCGCTGGATCGGCTCGGACAAATCGACCTCGGCGGCAAAGCCGTCCGCCCAGGCGACCCGCGCCTGAAGCGGCTTGCACCCGGGGGAGGCCGAGACGATGGGGATCAACAGGGATTTGCTAATTTTTCGCGGCAGTTCAGCCCCCCGCCTCCACCACTTGCTCCCGCAGCCAACCCGCGAATCCGGCTTCGTCGAGGTCGCCGGCGGCCAGGGACAGCACCGCCGCCACCACCTCGGCTTCGGTGGCCGTCAATTCCCAGCCGTTGATTTCCAGAAACACGAAGGCGGTCAAAAATCCGGTGCGCTTGTTGCCGTCGATAAAGAGATGGTTGTGGATCAGCCCAAACGCGTAGGCCGCCGCCAGGGCGCACGCGTCCGGCGCGCCGTAGCCGGCCAGATGCCGGGGCCGGGCCAGGGCCGAGGACAGCAAGCCCCGGTCGCGCACGCCCGGGCCGCCGCCGTGGGCGGCCAGCTGCTCGCCGTGCACCGCCGCCACCACCGCCTCGGACACCCATTTCCAGTCCGTCACTTGGCCAGTTCCCGCAGCGCGTTGCGATAGCGGGCCATGCCCTTGCGCGCCGCCGCCATCTGCTCCTCGAAAGCCGGATCGTAGGGCGTGACCGCATAGCCCTCGGGCGTCTCGGTCAGATACACGCTGTCGCCTTTTTGCACCTTGAGCCGGGCCACCGCCTCCTTGGGCAGGATGATCCCGGTGGAATTGCCGATCTGCGTCACCGTCGCGCGCATGGTCCCCTCCTTGGCACGTATGAACAAATGTTAGAACAGTGGCACCCCCCGGTCAAGAAGCGCCCTACGCCAAAAAGCCGCGACCGGCTCCGCTTTCCCCGTTTCCAGGGAGCGCGGAACCGCTCGCGGCTCCAAAATTCACCCCACCCTTGGCGGGGTCCGGGGGGATCATCCCCCCGGCGGGGTTCGGGGCAGCGCCCCGATTATCCTCGTCGTTTTCCCCCTCTCCCTTACGGCGACGACGACGTGCCGCGATAGGTCGGGGACTTCTCGATCAAATCGGCCAGCAGCAGCACCATGGACAGGTCGCGCTTGTTGTCCGCCGTCACGGCCGAAAGCACGTAATCCTTGAGCGACGCGCCCGTGGCCGGCAAATCCTCGCCGCCGCCCTGCCGGGACGTGTGCACGGACTCCATGAACGACAACAGCAGATACGGCCAGACGTCGTCAAAATAGAGATGGTAGTCGAGTATCTCCTTGATCTTCATGATTGCGTAAACAATGTTGTCCGTCTCGCGGTAATCCCGAGTCCAGAGGTCCCGATCGCTGATGTGCGGTCGTCTCGGCGACAACGCCGTGTCCAGCGTCTCCCGTTGCGGCCGTACTGTTTGGCGACGCGGTTGGAATTGCAGTATTCGAGCCATACGCCTCCCTCCCTGGGGCGATGTCGTCCGGCGTTCCTGCCAGACCCTCGCTTGGTAACCTCCTTTTCGGCCGGTTGTGGAATTCCTTTAGCGCTTGCCTGGATAGTTTGTTCCAATCGCATCCTGGCAAACTTATTAAAAGAAACAATTTCACCGCCCGCCTTTCCCCGAGTATGGGATACGCTTCAACCCCTTATCCCGGAGGATGCCATGAGCGACGCGGCCCATAAGGCCATGTGGGAAAAACTCGACCTCGACCTCGAGGCCCACGACGGACTGCTGGCGGTTTTGGGCAAATTTTACGGCGACATCTACCTGTCCCAGGAAGGACGTCTCAAGGGCGCTGAATACCTCGATTTCGTCCTGTCCGAAGTCCACGGGCTGCGCATCAAGGAAATCCAGGACGCCAAGGCGGCGGGCAAGAAAGTCGTCGGCACGTTTTGCGTCTTCGTGCCCGAGGAGTTGACCCTGGCCGCCGGAGCGGTCCAGGTCGGGCTGTGCGCCGGGGCCAAGGCCGGCACGGAGCTGGCCGAAACGCTGGTCCCGCGCGGCACCTGCGACCTCATCAAATCCTTTGTCGGCTTCAAGCTGGCCCGGCTGTGCCCCTACACCGAGTCCTGCGATCTCATCGTCGGCGAGACCACCTGCGACGGCAAGAAAAAGGCCTACGAGGCCTTTTCCCAGCTCGCCAACATGCACATCATGGAAGTGCCCCAGTGCAAGGCCCCGTGCGACATGACGCTGTTTCGCTCGGAGCTCGTGCGCTACAAGGAGGCCCTGGAGAAGCTCACCGGCAACGCCATCACCGCCGCTTCCCTGGCCGAGGCCACCACGATCGTCAACGCCAAGCGCCGGGCCTTGCAACGCCTCTCCGCCCTGCGCGCCGCCGATCCGGCCCCCATCTCCGGCCGCGACGCCCTGCTGATCAACCAGATCAGCTTCTACGACGATCCGGTGCGGTTCACGGCCAAGATCAACGAACTGTGCGACGAGATCGAAGCCCGCGTCGCCGCCGGGGAGGGCGTGGCCCCGAAAAAGACGCCGCGCCTGCTTTTGGCCGGCTGTCCCATGGCCGTGCCCAACTGGAAGCTGCCCTATCTCATCGAAAGCTCGGGCGCGGTCATCGTCGGCGAGGAGTCCTGCATCGGCGAACGCAACACCCGCGACCTCACCGACGAGACGCCGGCCGACCTCGACGGCATGCTCGACGCCCTGGCCGCGCGCTACATGCAAATCGACTGCGCCTGCTTCACCCCCAACACCGAGCGCCTGGACAACATCGCCGCCCTGGCCAAACGCCTCAACGCCGACGGCGTCGTCCACTACGGCCTGCTCTTCTGCCAGCCCTACTCCCACGAGGCCATGAAGGTCGGCAAGGCCATGGCCGCCGCCGGCATCCCCTACCTGACCATCGAGACGGACTACGGCATGGAAGACGCCGGCCAGCTCAAGACCCGGGTCGAGGCCTTTGTGGAGACCCTGGCGTGAGCGAAGTGGCCGGCCTGGACGTCGGCTCCCGGGCCATCAAGCTGGTGGTGCGGCGGAGGGAAGAGGTCGTCCTCTCCCGCCGCCTGCCCACCACCTTCGATCCGGCCGGGCAGCTGCGGGAACTCTTCGCGAACGGCCTGCCCGAGCGTCTGGCCGTCACCGGCTACGGCCGGGAGCTGGCCCGGGAGTTCTACCCCCAGGCCCGGACCGTCACCGAGATCAAGGCCCACGCCCTGGGGGCCGGAAGCCTTTTTCCCCAGGCCGCGACCCTGCTGGACATCGGCGGCCAGGACACCAAGGCCATCGCGCTTTTGCCCGGCGGCCGGGTCGGCCGCTTCGAAATGAACGACCGCTGCGCCGCCGGCACGGGCAAGTTCCTGGAATACGTGGCCACGGCTTTCGGCCTGTCGGTCGAAGCCTTCGCCGCCCTGGCCCTTACCGGCGACGATCCGCCGCTTATCAGCTCCATGTGCACGGTCTTTGCCGAGACCGAGGCCACCACCCTCATGGCCCGGGGCGTGTCCCAGGCCAACATCGCCCTGGGCCTGCACAAGGCCGTTGCCGGCCGCACCCTGGCCATGCTCGGCCGGGTGGGGCTGACCGCGCCCGTGGTCTTTGTCGGCGGCGTGGCCAAAAATCCCTGCCTGGTGCGGCTGGTGGCCGAGGCTGTGGGCGGCGAACTGCTCGTGCCCGAGAGCCCGGACATGACCGGCGCGTTGGGCGCGGCCCTGTGGCTCGCGGCCGAAACGGCCTGACGCACTCCCCTTTCCGCGCTTTTGTCCCCTCTGCGCCCGGGCCGACGACCGCCGTCGGCCCGGGCGTTTTTTCGCCTGCCTGGCTGCTCGCAGCCGCTTCCACCTTGCCGGCGTTTCGTCGCCAAGCCGGCGGCGACTGCTTCACCGGCTATTAGTTTCAGTTAAAAATATTTTACTTTTTGTAACTTGTTTTCCCGAGAGCACGGGCATAGACCGGCCCCGTGACGCTTCCGGTCCGCCGCCGGAAGCCTGGGGCACGACGATGGCTGTTTGCTCGAACCCCACGTTTGCTTGGAGGAAGGAACACATGAAGACGATGAAACATCTGGCCCTGGCCGCCGCCCTGATCCTGGGCGCGACGACCCTGGCCCAGGCCGCCACGGAAGTGAAGATGACCGGCGACGCCCGCGTCTACGGCAACTTCTTCGATGGCCGCAACTTCACCGGTTGGAACAAGACCGGCACCAAGACCGAGGACAACTTCGAAATCTGGGAGCGCTTCCGCCTGCGCTCGGACTTCATCGCCAATGAAGGCGTGAAATTCCGTTTGGGCATCAAGGTGGAAGACACCTGGGGCCACGGCACCTTTACCGCCGCCAACCCGGATGTGGCCGTCCAGGTCGATCTGGCCTACCTGCAGTTCAAGGTTCCGGGCTGCCAGGACATCGAGGTCACGGCCGGCTTGCAGGACGTGAACCTGCCGCAGTCCAACATGTTCTACATGAACCCGGTGTGGTCCGACAAAATGGCGGCCCTGACCGTGCGGGCTCCGCTTATTGAAAACACCATGTCGGTGCTGGCCGGCTTCGGTCGCCTCATCGACACCAACCGCACCTACGACGCCACCACCACCCAGGTGGCCGATGAGCTCGACGCCTACTTCCTGGCCCTGCCCATCACCATGGAAGGCTTCAAGGCCTCGCCCTGGGCCATGCTGTCGGTCGTGGGCCGCAACGCCGACTACTCCTACAAGGACACCACCGACGTGGCCGAGTGGGGCAACAACTTCAACAACACGCTGATGTCGGCCGCAAGCTCGGTCAACAAGGCCAAGGGCGCCGGACTCGGCCGTTGGACCAACGACCAGAACCCCTACTACTGGATCGGCGGCGCGTTTGAAGTGACCGCCCTTGATCCGGTCAAGTTCTATGCCGACGTCATCTACGGGTCGGGCGCGACGGGCGACACCAAGGCCGCCAAGCGCCAGGGCTGGATGGTCGACGCTGGCGTGGAATACACCGGCTTCGACGTGGTCACCCCCAAGGTGTTCGCCTTCTGGTCCACGGGCGAGGACAAGTCCACGGGCAACGGCTCCGAGCGCATGCCCTACATGCGGTCCTACTGGGGTCCGGGCAACAGCTTCCTGTTCGACAACAGCCAGGAACTGGGCAAGGGCTCGAACATGTACGTGTCGCCCGTGGGCAACTACGGCATCGGCGCGTCCCTGGACAAGATCAGCCTGATGGACAACCTGACCAACCGGCTGACCTTCGTCTACCTGCGCGGCAACAACACGGCCCGGGCCATCCGCTACGCCCGGACCTACCTGAGCGACAGCTACTTCGCCATGGGCCACGACCTGACCACCAACGAGTACCTCATGGGCCTGAACTTGGACACCAAGTACATGATCTATGAAAACCTCGCCGCGGTCATGGAAACCGGCTGGGCCCACGGCCAGTTCCAGGAAAGCGTCTGGGGCCATCGCCTGGTGAGCCAGGCCGACAGCCTCGGCAACAACGCCTGGAAGGTGGCTTTCGGCTTGACCTACAAGTTCTAGCACACGACAAGCCATCGGCGCGCAGGGGGGAGTCTTCGGGCTCCCCCCTTTTGCTTGGCCGGCCGTGGGGCCGGCCTTTGGCCAAACAAAGGGCGGTCCGGCCCAAGCCGAACCGCCGCTCGCGCAACGAGGCCTCACGGCCTTATGGCTATTCGAACTCGATTTCCAGATCGTCCTCGCAGAAATCGAACTTGGTGGCCTTGGCCTCGGAACCGTCGGCGTACACCACCTTGATCCACTGTTCGCAGTCCTGGTTGTTGGTGTGCTTGGCCCAGACCAGCTTGGCGGTGCGTCCGGGTTCGATCATCGTGCCGATGTCGAACGAGCCCCAACTGCCGCCGGCTTCACGCACGAGCACCTTGGTGATGCCGACAGCGGACTTGTTATGGACCTTGAAGGAGTAGTCTCCTGCCACGGCGCTGCCGGCTTGGGAGAAGACGGCCAAGGCCGCGACGCCCAGCAGCACGAATAACGCCTGTTTCCACCATGCACCCATGCCGACTCCTTTTTCCTGTTGCGTTGCCAAGATGTTTCGCGGACAGACGAAACGCCGAAAACACACTATAGTGATAGAGTATATTGGGCATTGCCTGCCTCGCGTCAAGGCGTTAGCGCGAAACAACACACCGTCTTTCCTGACAATTACGAAATGTTGTATTGCGAAACAATGACCACTTCTCCACGATTCCCCAAAGCAACAACACCAGCGCCCGCAACCAGTTCCGCCCCCTCACGGCCTCTCGCACTCCTTTGCGCCCCAGCGCGGCCCCTCGGCCCCTCGGCCGGCCCCTCCGCGCCCCTTCGCCCCCGCCTCCCGCGCGCCCTTTTGCCTCCTCGCCAGCATCGCCAGTTGCGGCACACGCCTCGCCCTCGGCGTCCTGACCGGACTTCCGATCTCGCTGGGCCAGGTACAGCCGCCACTTGCGGTTGACGCCGCGCCGTCGGCGTCGCACACTGCCCCCGGCGGCAGCCGCTTTCCAGCTGCCGCCGCAACATCACTGCAAAGGAGGCCGCCATGGCCAAACAGATCGTCGTCGCCGAGGGTTCCTCGCCCCCCATCGGCCCCTATTCCTTGGGCGTGTGGGCCGGGGATCTGCTCTTCGTGTCCGGCCAGACCCCCATTGATCCGGCTACCGGAACCGTGGCCTCGGACAATGTCGCCGAGCAGGCCCACCAGACCATCAAGAACGTGCGCGCCATCCTCGAAGCCGCCGGGCTGGCCCTGGACAACGTGGTCAAGGCCACGGTATTCATTAAAAATATGAACGACTTCGCCGCCATAAACGACGTCTACGCCAGCTATTTCCAAAAGCCCTACCCGGCCCGGTCCTGCGTGGAAGTGGCCCGGCTGCCCCGGGACGTGCTGGTGGAGATCGAGGTGGTGGCCTCGCGCTGACCCTTGACTTTGCGGGCCTGCCCGTGGATTTTTAAAGTTTCCGTGCATTCGCGGGGAGGTTTGATGAACGAGCCCAAAAACGCCGAGAGCGGCGGGAAGCGGTTCCGGGCGGCCCGCATCTTCTCGGTGCCTGACGACGTCAAATTCCTGGACACCCTGGAGCTGACCCGGCTGTCGGAAGCCTTCTCGGCCTGGACCGCCCGGGCCGGACGGCCCGACGTGGCCGTGTCGCGCAACCGGGTGCGCCTGATCTATCTCATGCTGCGCCACACCGGCGCGCGCCTGGGCGAAGTGCTGGCCGTCAACGACCGCACCGACGTCAACCTGGAGAGCCTGTCGGTGATGCTGGGCGGCGGCGAGGACGGCCCTGGCCGCGAGGTCCAGATTCCGGCCGAACTGGGCGAGGCCCTGGCCGCCGTCTTCGACAATCCGGCCTACGCCGGCCTGCGCGGCACGCTGTTTCGCCTGGACCAGGGCCATGTGCGCCGCAAGTTCTACGAGCGGGCCGAGGAATGCGGCTTCACCAAGGAACTCGTCAATCCGAGCACCATCCGCCGGTCGCGGGCCGTGGAGCTGTTGCGCGACGACGTGCCCCTGCCCGTGGTCCAGCGCATCCTGGGGCACTCCACCGCCGATCTCACGGCCGCCTTCCTCCATCTGCCCGAGGACCAGCGGCGCAAGGTCGAGCGCCAAGTGCTCACCCGGGAAACCCGGCGCACCAGCGCCCGAAACGCCTTTTTCGGCCGGGTGGCCCGCATCCAGCGCGGCGACATCCAGTCCATCGTCACCGTGGAGAGCCTGGGCGGCCATGCCGTCAATTCCATCATCACCAACGAGAGCTTAAAAAACCTCGGCATCACCGAAGGCAGCTTCGTCACGGCCGAGATCAAAGCGCCGTGGGTGGTGCTGGAGGCGAGTTCGGACATGCCCCGGTCCACGGCCGGCAACCGGTTCCAGGGCGAGGTGGAGCTTTTGCGCCTGGGCGAACTGACCAGCGAGGCCATCGTGGCCCTGACCGACGGCACGCGCCTGTGCGCCGTGGTCACCACCCAAAGCGCCCGGGATCTGGAACTGCACGAAGGGCAAAAAGTCTGGGCCCTTTTCACGGCCTTCGCCGTGGTGCTCCACATGGAGTAAAACGTTGTCATACCCCGCCGGCTGTGGTGTTTTCACACGACAACGCCACGGCGACGGGGTATGCCCCGCAGGGGTTTCGTTTGCGCCAGAGCATGGGAGAAGCCGGCCCCGGCGAGGGCCGCGCCCGGGAGGAGAGGCCATGAAGACGAGCATCGTGTGCCTGGACGGCTCCCAGCCGTCGCTTCGCGCCCTGGATCGGGCCCTGGACCGGGTCGGCTGCGCGCCCACGGACATCCTGGCCGTGTGCGTGGTGGAGGCGCTGTCCTTTTTCGACTGCGACGACACGGACTGCGAAATCGCCTTTGCCGCCCACCTGCGCGAACCCAAGGCCATCCTGGCCGAGGCCGAGGAGATCGCCCGGCTGCGCGGCGTGACCATCCGCACCCGCTGGGCTCCGGGCCGGCCGGCCGAGACCGTGGCCCGCATCGCCCGCGAGGAAGGGGCCGACGCCATCTACGTCGGTTCCCGTGGCAAGGACGACGTGGAAAACCTGCTCGTGGGCAGCGTGTCCACGCGCCTGGTCCAGATCGCCCCGTGCACGGTGGTGGTGGTGCGCTAGCGCCGCCTCCACGACAACGGTCCCGGGAGTTTCCCGGACAACGGCAGTCCGCCAGTATTTCTCAACAAACGCCGGGCGTTTCGGGTTAAAAGCCGAACCGCAGCCCCAAGGACAGGCCGTAGTTGGCGCGCGTGCCGCCGGCCGTGCCGTCGAACCGGGCCGCCACGGCCGCGCCTCCCGTCCCCCAAAGCTTGAGCCCCACCCCGAACCGGGCCTGATCCCGGTCCACAGCCCCGCCCGAGGCGGCAAAGGGCGCGTCCGGCGCGCCGGCCAGGGCCGCCGCCACCCTCGGAGCCGGGTCGCCGTATTCGTGCTTCCAGCCGCCCAAGACTTCCGGCGTCAGTCGCCAGTCCCCGAATTCGAAGGTCTTCTCCAGGCGCAGTCCGGCCACCGAGGTCAGCGACAGGCTGGTGTCGGCGGCCACGAGCAGGTTGGCCGCGCCGGCCCCGCTCTCCGTGGCCGCGTCCCGGCGCAGGGACACGAGCTGGCCGACGGCAAAAGGTTCGACAGCCAGGCCGCCACCGAGATCAAACCGCCGCGCCGCCCGGACAAACCCCAGCCATTCGCCCATGGTCCCCTTGCTCTCGGCCACGCTGTCCCAGACCGGGCGGCTGGTGCGCGCCGTGTGCCAGCCGTAGGCGGCCAGGGCGTCCAGGGTCCAGGGACCGGCGTCCAGGGCGGCGTAGGCTCCGGCCCGCCAGACATTGTCGTCGCTACGGCCCCGTCCGGTGAAATAGTCGGCCCCGGTCCAGGCGTAACCGCCCACAAGCCCCAGGCGCAGCCCGGGCAGCGCCCGAATCCCCAGCCCGCCCATGGCTCCGGTGGAGGTACTGGCGTAGCCCGGGGCGTCGCCGCTGGATACGCCCTGGCCCTGGCCGCCGTAGAGCGTGGCAAAAGCCTCCACCGGCCCCTCGGCCGTGGTCTGGGGCAGCCCCGGACCGTTGTCGGACGGGGTGGCACGGACGGCCGGGCCGCCCCCAGGAACAGCGGCGCGCCAGGGCTCGGCCAGGGCGGCCGGCTGCCCGGCCACGGCCAGCCGGCCCAGGGCGTCCAGATCGCCCAGGCCCGCGCCGTGGCCGTAAAACCCGGGCGCGGCCAGGCCTGTCGCGCCGCCTCGGCCGCGCAGCCCGTCCAGGCGCTCGGCAAAGGCGGCGGCAAAGGCCGACGCGCCGTCCACGGCCAAGGCCATGGACCGGGTCTGGGGGCCGGGCAAGAGCCGCGACCCCGCCCCGGCCGGGTCCGGGCTGTGATCGAGAACCCCGACAAGCCCTTCCATGGCCGGCCGGACCGTGGCGGCGGCGGCGTCCAGGGCCGCGCCCAGGGACGGATTGGCCAGGCTTCGCGTGTACCAGCCCGGATCGCGCCAGCCCGTGACCGCAAGGCCCGAGGCGTCCGCGGCAGCGGTGAAACGCACCATGGGCAGGTTGCTCGTGACCGTCAGGCCGGAGTCCGGCAAGGACACCGTGCCGCCCGAAACAATGGCGTAGCGTTGGCCAGCGGCCACATAGCCCGACGGATCAAAGGTCAGGGACAGGACGGTTTGCGGGCCAAGGCTCACGGACTCGACGTTTTGCACCGGCGCGGCCGAAGTCCCCTGGGGAGCCAGGGCAAAAGCCAGGGTGGACGCCCCGGTGGCGATCAGGCTGTCCTGGCCGCCGCCGAGATCCACCCGGCCGGACACCGTCCCGCCGCGCAGCTCCAGACGATCGGCCCCGTCGCCGGTGACCACGGCCGCCGCGCCCCCGGAAATCGTGCCCGAATTGATGACGACCGTATCCCCGGCCAGGGCCATGACCGCCGTGCCCGGCGAATCGATGCTCCCGGCATTAAGCAGCGTGTTGGTGCGGCCGTAGGGTTCGGCCAGGGAGCCGGGCACGGCCTCGCGTCCCAGAAACAGCACGGCCACGTCGGCCGTGCCGCCAAGGCCGTACTTGTCCTTCGTGGTCCCGGTGATGGTTCCGGCGTTGGACACGGTGTAGCCCGGCGAGGAGATGAGCAGCCCCTGGCCGCCGGAGACCGTGGCCCCGGCCTCGATCACCACGCTATTGCCGCGCGGCTGGAACTGCCGGCCGGCCCACAGGGTGTCCAGATCGCCGGTGACCCGGAAATCCCCGGAGCCGCTGCCGGCGGTATAGAGATAGGACCCCAGGGAATAGACGGCGTAGACGGAGTAGCGCGTGCCGCCAAGGACGATGAACTCCGACAGCCCCCGGATGTCGGCCAGGGTCGGCCCCAGGCCCCAGCGGTAGGTGTAGCCGAGCTGGGTCCAGGGGAAGTTGCTCGATCCGTAGGCGGCGGCTTCCCAGGAGTTGTAGTAGGCGACGAAATTCCCGTAAGCCGCGTCGGTCATGCCGACCGGGCGCACGAAGGCGGCGGCGCTGCCGAGCGAGGCGGGCTGGCCGGCTACGGACGGGTCCTTGGTCGGCCGCTGGATGGTGTTGACGTCGGGGCTGACAAGCAGCTCGGCCACGGCGTCGTTGCTGTTTGTTTGCGACATGCCAAGGACACGGGAGGTTTCGAGCTTGACGTTGGCGAAGGTCACGCCCTGGCTGGTCAGATACGACTGGAGTTCGCCGCCCACGGTCACCCAGGTGGCGCTTGTCGCGGGCTGGCCGTACACGGTCATGGTCTGGCCGGGATAGGCGCTGGTGTAATAGGAAGACTTGGTGAAGGTGGCGGCCACCACCTTGCCGTCCACGTAGGCGTTGCCGTCGCCCGAGCCCGGGCCGGCGATGACCTTCAAGTTGGAGACGGTCCAGGGGCCGGGATCGGCGGCATGGGCCTTGGCTTCGACCACGGCCGCGTCGTAGGCGGCGGCGCTGTCGTCGGTCCGGGCCGGGCGGCTGGCGGCCATGAGACACAGGAGCAAGACCAGGACCGTTACGGGGCGCAACACGGCTCGCGGCGTTCTCATGGGCCACTCCTTGCCATCTCGAGGGGATACCGATGGCGATAGGGCAAGCGTAACCCGGGGTCAAGGCGAGGGGCGCATCGGCCTTGTCCAGGCCCGGCCGTCCTGTCTCGCCCGTCGTCCGCTTTGCGGCGGCGCGGCATCCCCTTGCCGGCCGCCGGCCCAACGCAAAAGGCCCGCCCCGCGACGGCGGGACGGGCCTTTAACGGTCGGAAGCAGCAAAGCCTAGAAGCGGTCCTGAACGCCCATGGGGTCCTTGAACTCCTGGTCGGGATGTCCGGGCAGCTTCTTGGAGCCGCGGCCTTCCAGATACTTGGCCAGTTCGAGATCGACCTTGATGGGCACGTCCACGCCGGCCTTGGTCAGGATCTGGCGCAGGTAGGCCTCGGACTTGACGGCAAAGGCGATGGAGTCGCCAAGCACGCGCAGGGCCTCGGTGGGGTTGTGGAAGCCCATGGAGTTTTCCGCGCCGATGTACAGCGACCGGTAGAAGGCTTCCTCGTAGAAGTCCTTGGCCTGGTCGTAGAGGGCCTGGTCAATGGGCTTGCCGGCTTCCTTGGCCTTGTGCACGGCCTCGAAGAGCTTGGCCGTGGTGGCCGTGGCGTTGCCGGCCCGGATCTGCAGCGAGGCGGTGCGGTCCTGGATGGTGATGACCTGCTGCCGCAGCCAATCCGGGGTCTCGGTGTGGCACTGGATGCAGGCCTTCATGTCGTTTTTGAGCGGGCTGGTCACCCGGTGGTCGGAGATCTTGCGCACGCCCACCTTGGTGTAGGGCATGTGGCAGTCGGCGCAGGCCGCGCCGGCCTTCCAGTGGACGCTGTTGTTGGAGAAGAACTCGAATTCGGGATGGCGCATGAAGGCCAGCTTGAAGCCGGTGACGGTCTGCTTCCATTCCTTGACCGAGTCGTCGCTCTTGATCTTCTTGATGACGTCCTCGACGGAGATGCCGCCCCACTTGCCGTATTGCCAGGGGAAGAACACGCCCACGGACTGCATTTCCTTGTCCTTTGGGATGTTATACGTCACGTGGCACTGGGCGCAGATCACGGAACGCATTTCCTGGCGGGTGAGCTTCTTCCAGTCCACGCCCATGCCTTCCAGGGCCGGCACCAGGCTGAAGCCGCGCGAGACGGTCAGCGACATGTCCTTGTTGTTGTGGCAGTCGATGCAGGCGACGCCGAGCGTGCGGAACTGCTCGGGAATTTTGTTGAGCACGTCCTTGTAAGGAAGCTTGTAGTAATCGACGCCCATTTCCTTGACCAGAAGCGGCGCGTAGGGCGTCTTGCAGGTCAGGCAGACGCCGCCGGCCTTGAGGCGGGTCGCGTCGACTTCCAGCTGGTCGCGCAGCATGTAGGCGTGGCCGCGCGGCTCGTTGTATTCGACGCCAAACCCCCAGCCGTTAAAGAGCAAGGCCATGTAGGGAAATTCGGCCAGCTTATCGTAGGTGATGCGGTCGGCGTCGAAGCCGCGCTTGTATTTGCTCTTGCCGGCCGGGGTGGGCTGCTCGGTCATCTTCCAGGTTTCGTACTCTTCCGGATAGGCCTTGCCCCACACGGCCGGATCGATCTCGCCGTCGGGGATGACGACGGTCTTGACCGGCTCGGGCTTGGGCGGCGAGCAGGCGTAGGGGACGAAGAGAAAGGCGGCCAGCGCCGCGCCCATGGCCAGTTTGTACAAAAGTTTGCCCCGCATATGCGCTTCCCTCTTTTGGTTGAACTCGGTTGTCGTCGGCGTTGTCCCGGCAAGGGATAGGCGTCTTGCCGCGACCTTGGCCGTCATGTCGTGTTTGCCCGCGTCGTCTGGCCGCGCCCTTAGCGCGTAAACGGCACGCCCACGTTGCGGTGCATGGTCCGGCGGTGGCAGTCCCAGCACCAGCGCTTCTGGTTGATCATTTCCACGGCCGTTTCGTGGCAGCGGATGCAGTTGGCCTGCACCACTTCCTTGCCGTGGTCGGAAATCCGAATGTCGTCGGGCACCCGGCCGGAGTTGAAGACAATGACGTCCTTCATCCCGTCGATGCTTTTCCACACGTAGTGGCTGGCCATGTTGTCGTTGGGCAGATGGCAGTCCACGCAGCGGATGCGCTTGTGCGCCCCGTGGTGGAACCAGGCCTCGTACTGTGACTCCATGACATGGCAGGAAGCGCAAAAGTCGGGCGTTTCGGACTTGGCCAAAAGCCCCGGCGGGCCGAGGGCCAGGAACAGTCCCACGCCAACGACCACAAGCCCCGCCACGACAAGGAGCCGCACGCCCCCTTTGCCGGCATGTCCCATGGTCCCTCTCCTGATAAAAGGTTTGGGATATCCTACCGTGCCCAGGGGATTATGACAATGCGAAGGGTGCAAAAACATGGAACATTCATAAAACTAATCGAAGCCATCAGGAAGCCCGCATGGCGGCAAAAACGTCGGACCGAGCGAACGGCGCGGGAAGGCGAGGGATTGCGGGAGGGCCGGCAGGCGAAGGGGAAACGGCCTGACGAAAAACGGCAAATGGCGGAAAAGACGACGCCAATGACGGGACTAGGGCCGGTCGTTGGGCGGCAGGAGCCTGGGAAATGCAACGGGAACGCGCGCTGGCCCCCGCACGTCCCGAAACCCCCTTTACCCCTCTTCCCCCGCTGGGGGGGCTGGGGGCCTCAGGCCCCCAGCCGCCGGAGGCA
>ALAO01000081.1 GCA_000307955.1 Solidesulfovibrio magneticus str. Maddingley MBC34
GGGCGGCCTCGGCCGTGGCCTCGAAACGGGCGTCGAGGCTGGCGGTCAGGTCGGCGGCCAGGGTTTCGCCCAGGCCGTCCAGGGCTTCGCCCAGGCGCTTGCTGGTGACGAAGTCCTCGGGATCAGGCAGTTCCCGGCGCAGTTCAGCCAGGCTGGTTTCCATGGAGCGGGCGAAGTCCTCGAACTGGGTGTGGCGTCCCTGGCCCAGGGCTTCGAGGCGGGCGAGGCTTTCGCGCAGACGTTCCAGGGCGGCGTCGAGCTCGCCGGACGGGGCGGCGGCCGGGGCCGGCAGTTCGGCCAGCAAGGCGGCGCGGTGGTCTTCCAGGCTGGTCCGCACTTCGGCCAGGATGTCGTCCTTGAGACTGGCAGCATCCGGGGCCGGTTCGTATTTGGCGAGCAGGCTTTCGACGCGAAGGGTGAGCGCGCTTTCCAGGCGACTGGCCAGGGCCACGGCCAGGGCGCTTTCGTCGGGCGGCGGCGGCAGGGCGTCGAGGCGGCCGGCCAGGTCGTCGGCGGCGGCTTCCAGGGCGGCGATGCGGCCGGCCAGGGCCTTGTCCGGGGCCGGGGTTTCGGCCTCGACTGCCGGGGCCTTGGAGGAATCGATGAGATTGTCCAGAGCGCCGAGGTCGATGCCGCCAACGGACGGACCGGCCTGGGTGCGGGCAGCCATGGCCGGCATGGCGGCCGCGCCCACGGCGACGGCGGCAGCGGCGGCGGCCAGAGGAATGGCCTGGACCGGCGACTCGTCGACTTCGGGCAGATCGGCGAAATCGGTCAGATCGTCGGCATCGGGCAGGGAGTCGCGCGGGGCGGGTTTGTCCGGGGCGGCGTCGAAGGCGGCCAGGGCGTCGTCGTCCTCGGGGACGTCGGGCAGCGTGCCGAGCAGGTCGGGCAGGGGTTCGTCGTCGCCGGGTTCGGCCAAAAGCGCGTCGATGTCGGCGTCGCTGACGGCTTTGGGGGCCTCGTCGTCGTCGATGTCGGCCAGGACGGCGGCCACGGCATCGGGTTCGCCGGCGGCGGCCGCTTCGGGCGTGGCGGTTTCGAAGTCGAGGTCGGCCAGATCCATGGGTTCGTCGCTGTCCGGGGCGGACACGGCGGCTTTGTCGGTCGCGGCGTCGAGGTCGCCGAAATCGATGTCGTCCAGGCTGTCGGCGGCGTCCGCGTCCTTGGCGGCGTCGCCGAGGCCGAGATCCTCGAAGGAGACCTCGGAAATATCGGGGGCGGCGGCCTTGGGGACCGCGTCGTCGCCCAATCCCAGATTGGAGAGATCCAGCGCGTCGTCGGCCTCGTCCGCATCGGCGGCCACGGCGGCGGCCGGCGGCGCGGGTTTGTCGTCGTCCAGCCCCAGGCCGGCCAGGGGATCGTCGGCGTCGTCGTCCAGGCCGAAGTTGGAAAGATCGATGGCGTCGTCGTCCGCAGCGGCAGCCGCCGCCTTGGGCGCGGCGTCCTCGGTCTCGAAGCCGGCCAGATCGATGAGGTCGTCCTCGCCGTCCGCTGGGGCGACTTTGGGCTCGTCGTCGACCTCGAACCCGGCCAGGTCGAAAAGATCGTCTTCGCCGTCCGCGTCCGCAGGGGGAGCGGCGGCGGCAGGCGGCGTCTTGGCCGGCAGGGGGTCGGCGTCGCCGAAGAGGTCGTCGAGCTCTTGCTCGAAACTCATGTCGACGCCGTCGGCGTCGGCCGCGCCATTCCCGGCGCCGCCCTCTTCCACGAGGTCGGTGAGATCAATGATGTCGTCGTCGGCATCGGGAAGGGGCTTGTCGCTTGCCATGGAATACCTCGGCCGGGTTGCATCGCGTCGTCGCGAGGCCGGGGGATAGGCTCCCGGCCCCGCGACACGCGCAATGGGTTAGGCTCCCTTCTTGGGATGGCACTCAGGGCACTTGGTGGGGCCCTTGGTTTCCTTCTTGTGGCAGCCCATGCAGCTCTTTTCGCTCTTCATGTCGTGGAAGGCACGATAGAACGATTTGTCGCTGGTCTTGTCCTTGGGGTCGGTGCTGTCATGGCAACCGGCCGAGGAGCACTTCTGGGTGGCTTCGCCCTTGTGGTGGCAGACCTTGCAGTCGACCTTGGCGTGGCCTTTGTGGGAGAACTTCACCGGCGACTGGGTCGCGGCAAAGCCAGCCGGAGCCTTGACTTCGCCATCGGCCGGAGCGTCCACGGCATGGACCTTGGACAAGCCGACGAAGCCCACCAACGAGGCGCACATCAGACACGAAACCAATGCTTTTCTCATCCCTCACACCTCCTTCCAAGAATAATTTATCACTTAAAGGGTGTACGGCCAGCCAGGACAGCCTGTCAAGGCATACGCCCCGGAAAAGACGGAGGATTTACCCTCTCGGCGGTCGGAAATCAGCCCTCCAGGGCGTACTTGCCGGCGTAGCCGCGCGGGGTGAGGAAACGGCCGGCGGCCAGGCAGCTTGAGCTGTTGCCGACCACAACCAGGGTGAGCATGTCGGCCCAGTCAGGATCGGCCTGGGCCAGGCTGGTGAGCCGGATCTCCTGGGCCGGGCGGAAGGCGTTTTTCACCATGCCCACCGGCGTTTGGGGATCACGATGCCGGGCGGCCCGGGCCAGGGCCCCGGCCAGATGGCCCGAACGCTTGCGGGAGCGGGGATTGTAGATGGCGACCACGAAATCGGCGGCAAAGGCCGCCTCCAGGCGCGCTTCGATGACCGGCAGGGGAGTCAACAGGTCGGATAGCGAAATGACGGCGAAATCGTGGGTCAGCGGCGCGCCGAGCAAGGCCGCCGCCGCGCACACGGCCGGAATCCCCGGGACCACGGAAAAATCGAGGGCCTCGGCCAAGCCCATGGCGTCGAGCATTTCCAGGGCCAACCCGGCCATGCCGTAGACCCCGGCGTCGCCGCTGGATACGAGGACCACCCGCCGGCCGGCGGCGGCGGCCTCCAGGGCGGCCCGGCAACGGGCCACCTCGCCGGTCATGCCCGTGGCCACCACGTCCTTGCCGGCGAGCAGATCCGGGGACACGAGATCGACATAAGGGCCGTAACCGACGATGCAGCCGGCCTCGGCCAGGGCCGCCTCGGCCATGGGAGCCAACAGCGCGGCGTCGCCCGGGCCAAGGCCGACCACGGTCAGCGCGCCACGGCCAGGGCCAGCGTCGCCACGGCGTTCTTGGTCTTCGGGGCCACGAGCCGCCCCCGGTTCGTCGCCAGCATGGCCGCCGCTTCGCATACGCTTTCCACTCCCATATGTTTGGCCGCCATCGCCGAAGGATGGGGCACGCTTATGCCGGACAGTTCGTCGGCGGAAAAAAACACGGTCCCGGCCCCAAGCCGCCGGGCCGCTTCCAGCAGGCCCGGCTCCTGGCGCTTGGCCTCGATGCTGGCCACAAGGCCGATGCTGGCCGGGGCCAGCCGGTACTGGCGGCAGGCCGCGTCGACGAGTTCCAGGATGGCCTCGGCCGCGGCCCCCTTGCGGCAGCCGATGCCGGCGGCCAGGACGCGCGGACGCAGATAGAGCCGCGTCGGCGTTTGCGGCCCGGCCCGCCAATCCACCACCACCAAGGGTTCGTCCGGCCCCGCGCCGGCCGGATCGGCCAGCCAGACAAAATGCCGGGCAACGGCCTCGGGCGGCGTGAACGCGCCCAGGGGATCGAACACGGCAACCTTCTCCCCGGCGGCCAGGGCGGCGTTGACGCGGCGCGTGGCGGCCGGGTTGTCCAAGGACAGGCCGGCGTCCCGGGCCAACAGTTCGATGGCCGGCGCGCCGGCCGCGTCGGTGGCGGTGGTGACCACGGGCACGGCCCCGGTCAGGCCGGCCAGACGCCTGGCCAGATCGTTGGCTCCGCCCAGATGGCCGGACAGCAGGCTTACGGCAAAGGTCGCGGCGTCGTCCAGGCAGACCACGGCCGGATCGACCGCCTTGCCGCGCAGATGCGGCGCGACGGCCCGCACGGCGATGCCGCAGGCGCACAGGAAAATATGGGCGCGGCGCTGCTGGAAGGTTTCGGCCACCAGCGCCGACAAGGAGTCAAAGGGCACGGCCTCGCCGTCGGCCAGCCGGGCCGGGGCGTACAGGGTTCCCGGCAGATCCCGGGCCAGGGTCCGGCCCAGGGACAATCCCTTGGCCGTGACGGCATAGACGGCGACGTCGCCGGGCGTGGATGCGCTCATGAAAAAAGCATAGGCCATTTTGTCCCGGGACTAAAGACATCGGGACCGGCAGCCGATAAGCATTGCGAATGGGATGAGTCCCAGGACAGGAGAGAGCCATGATCGATGCGGTGGACAGCGGTGGATACGGGACCCTCGGGCTGTACGCGGCCCAGGCTCCCACCGTGCCTGATCCGACGCCGCCGCCGCGAGTGACCAGTCCAGATGCCGAACCCGTCCGCGCCTCCCAGGCAGCCCCGCCGATCCAGGGCCAGGGAAGCGGGCCGTTGCCCGGGGCGCAGTCCGGCGCGGACGGTTCGGCCACTTCAGGCCGCGACTTCGGCGACAGCGGCTTTGCCCAGTCCCGCCAGACAGCGGTGCTGGCCTCCCTGGCCGGCGCGGCGTCGCCCGCCTCGACCACCGGGGCGGCAACAGCCGACGGCGCTTCGACCGGCAACGCCGCCGCCAGTGCCCGGACGCTTCGGGCCTATGACCGGGCCGGCGCGTCCACCAGCCCCACGGTGGCCTCCGGGGCCATGTTCACGGCCCGGGCCTGAGACCTCGACATCATTTTCCCACGAAAAACAGCTACCGCACCGGATAGCTTCCCGTGCAGACGTCGCCTTCGGGGATGCCGTCGCGCCAGGGCTTGAGTTGTTCCGTCCGTTGCCGGGTCAGCTCGGCCAGGCCGTTGCACCAGCACAGGTCGAAGGCCGAGCCGTACTCCCCTTTGTCCCTGGCCGGGTAACGGGCGGCCATTTCGGCGTCGCGGAAGGCCACCCAGGCCCGCTGGGCGGTTTTGAGCGTGTCGATGAAGCGCTTGTCGTCGGCGTTTTTCTTGAGGATGGCCGAGTAGACGGCGTTGAGTTCGGCGTCGGCCTTGTTGAGGGCCGCGCAGGCGGCGGCGTTGTAGGCCGCCTGGGACTGGGCCAGGGCCGCCGGAACCGGGACCGCCAGCGTCAACGCCAATGCCAATGCCAAGACAAACCGTGAGAACATACCCCCTCCCGGCCACGTCACGCGGCAACGATAATGCGCTTCGCCCCGGCCCAAGCCCCTTTCCCCCTTGAGGGAGGGTCCGGGAGGGGGTTACCCCCTCCCGGCCGCCG
>ALAO01000082.1 GCA_000307955.1 Solidesulfovibrio magneticus str. Maddingley MBC34
CGCAGGCCGCCGCTTGGCGGAGGCGTGGGCCTGGGCGCGCCGCCATAACCGCCGGGCCGGGGGCCGCCCCCGCCGCCGTGGGGGCCACCGCCGAAGCCGCCCCCGCCGCCGCGCGGACCGCCGCCGCCGCCCCGGGCCTGGGCCTCGGGCGTCAGCAGATGGGACAGGGCCATGATGCCGGGGGCATCGAAGACCAGGGTCAGTGCCGCGGCCAGGGCCAGGGCGACCCCGGCCAGCCGGGCGCGTCGGGTGGGGCTATTCATGGCCGCCTCCCTGGGCCGCCTGGCCCTCGGCCAGGGGCTTGAGTTCAATGCGCCGCAGCTCCTTGCCGGGCTTGAAGGTAAAAAGGTCGGCCGGCAGCTTGGGGGTCATGTTCCAGTCGGAGAACACGGCGGCGTATTGGGGCCAGCCCATGACGTTCTTGTCGGTGATGACCACCTTGCGCGGCAGCGGGGTCTTGTCCTTTTCCACCCACAGCTGCCAGTCGGCGTTTTTCTGGGTGAAGGCCAGATGGTCGCAGGCTAGCCCGCCGGCGGTGTGCACGCCCACGCAGTCGCCGGTGCGCACGTTGGCCAGGATTTCCTTGCAGGGGTCGGCGTAAAGCAGGTCGGACAGCGGCGCGACGATGCCGTACTTGTCGGCCAGCATTTCTATGGTCGCGTCGATGGTCGGCGGCGCGTCCACCACGGCGTAGACGCCCCGGTCGTAGTCGGCCATGGTCACGGTCTTGCCGTCGTAGACCATTTCCCGGTCGCGTTCGTCGCCGGTGACCCTGGAATAGAGCTTGTCCGGGCGTTTGACGGCCACGTCGGCAAAGCGCGTCAGCTGCACGGTCTGGCCGTTGGGGTAGACCTGCTCCTCGCTGATTTCCACCGAGACGCTGAAGGTTTTCTTGCCGGCCAGATAGGCGCACATGGCTTCCACCGGGGCCTTGGCCTCAATGGTGATGTCCGGGGTCTTGGCCGGTTCGGCCGGGGCGTTCTGGGCGGCTGCCCGGCCGGCCGGCACGGCGGCCAGCCAGGCGCACAGGACCGCCGTCCACAGGATGCGTCGCATGGATACCTCCTCGGGTTGCCGGCCCGCCGCGTTTCGGGCGAACCGATTGGGCATTTTCCGACACTAGGAGCCGGGCCGGGGGGTGTCAAGAAAAGCGAGGCGGCGGGCGAGGTTCCGTCGGTCTTGCCGGGCCTTGGCGGGTTGGTTTACAGCCCCTCGTGCCGCGCGCAAAAAGCGCCTCGGGCGTTTTTTGGACCATGGACTAAAATTGTTTTTAAGGGGCATGACCGAGACGGAGGGAACATGCTTCGGGAACTGTTCGCCTTGTGGCGCGACCGGGGTTCGCGGCTGGCCCGCAGCCTGGGCCAGGACCGGGAGGCCGTGTCCATCGACGCCCGCCACCGCCGCTGCCGGGCGGCCTGGGAACCGCATCTGGCCGCCACCAAACGCCTGGTCCTCGACGCCGCCGCTTTGGCCTCGGGACGCGGCACGGCCGTGGTCCTGGGCTCGGGGGCCTGCCTGGACGTGCCCGTGGCCGAGCTGGCCGGGCAGTTCGCCGAGGTCGTGCTGGTCGACGCCCACCATCCCTGGCAGGCCCGCAAGCTGGCCAAGGAGATCCCCAACGTGCGCCTTGTCGCCGTCGACGTGACGGGGCTGGCCGGGATCGTCCGCGACGTCGCCAAGGGCCGGGCCGCCCTGCCCTCCCCCGTTCCCCTGCCCGATCCACTGCCGGGTCTGGTCCCGGACTTCACGGCCTCGGTCAATCTGGCTTCCCAGCTGCCTATTCCGTTTTATTCGCGCCTGGGCCGACGCCTGTCCGACGAGGCCCGGCAGGCCTTTTACACGGGGATCATCGCCGCCCACGGCGACTGGCTGGCCGGGCTGCCCGGCCGGGTCTGCCTGTGCTGCGACACGGCCTGGGAGCGAGTGGACGGCGAAAACGTCCTCGAACGCCGCGACGCCTTGGAAGGCGTCGCGCTGCCGCCGCCGGACCGGACATGGACCTGGGTCATCGCCCCGCGTCCCGAGGAATCCCCGGCCTACGACCGGCAAAACCGAGTGGTCGGCTATCTCGACTTCGTCGCCGCCTGGCGCGGCCGCAAGGCTTCCGAAAAATCGGCGGCCATGGCATGATCCGCCTGCGGCGCTTGGCCCGGGCCGACTGACGACCATCCCCATCCGCGAGGCCTTATGAGCGAGACCGCACTGCCCGGCTACATCCTCATCGCCCCCCAGGAATCGACGTTCACCTATCTCGTCGATCGGGACGGCGCGGTGGTCCATACGTGGAAAAGCGACTTCAACGCCGGGCTGACGGCCACGCTCACCGAGGACGGCCATCTGTTCCGGGCCGGCAAGGTGGCCAACGACCATTATATCCATGGTTCCGGCGGCGTCATCGAGGAATACGACTGGGACGGCAATCTGGTCTGGCAATATTTCTATAACGATTCCAGCGAATTTCAACACCACGACTTCACCATTCTGCCAAACGGCGACGTGCTGTTCATTGCCGCCGAGATCATCACGGCCGACGAGGCCCTGGCCTTGGGGCGCGACCCGTCCAAACTGCGCGACGGCTTTCTCGTGGCCGACAAGCTCGTGGAGGTGAAGCCGGAAGGCTTTTCCGGCGGCGAGGTGGTCTGGCAGTGGCGGGCCATCGACCACATCATCCAGGACGTGAGCCCCGGGCGCGCCACCTACGGCAGCGTGGCCGCCCATCCCGAGCGCATCGACTTCAATTACGAGGGCCGGCCGTCCTTCCCGGACGGCTGGACCCATATGAACAGCGTGGATTATGACCCGGACACCGACCAGATCCTTATCAGCTCCCGCAACTACAACGAAATTTGGATCATCGACCACTCGACCAGCACGGCCGAGGCGGCCGGCCATACGGGCGGCGACTGGGGCCACGGCGGCGACCTGCTCTACCGCTGGGGCAATCCCGAGGCCTACCGGGCCGGAACCCGAGCCGACCGGCAGTTAAACGGCCAGCACGACGCCAAGTGGATCGACGCCGGCCTGCCGGGGGCCGGGGACATCTTCGTCTTCGACAACGGGGCCGACCGGCTGGGCGGCAAGTATTCCCGGGTGCTGGAACTGACCGTGCCCACGGCTGGGGACGGGATTTATTATCTGTCCGCCGACGGCGCCTACGGCCCGTCCGAGGCGAGCTGGTCCTACACGGCCGACGTGCCGACCACGTATTATTCCGCCCGCATGAGCGGAGCCCAGCGCCTGCCCGACGGCAACACGCTCACCACCGTGGGCGACGCCGGGACCCTGGTGGAAGTGACGCCCCAGGGGCGCGCGGCCTGGGTCTACGACGCCGACCGCACGCTCCTTGAAGGCGCAGCCCCGGGCTCGGAGACGTCGGTGTTCTACGCCACCTGGTATCCCGAGGATTACGCCGGGTTCGCCGGCAAGGCGCTTATTGCCCAGGATGCGACCTTGGGGATGCTGTCGCGCTACGCAACCAATGCCGTGGAAACGACGCTTGGGACGTCCAAGGCGCTCATGGTCGGCTCGCCCGTTTCACTGGCCGCCTCTTCGGCCTGATGCCGCTTCTGTTGCGCCAGCCAAAGCGACTTTTATCAACAGCACCCGCAGGCAATAAAAAAGGGCCGCCCAGGCGGCCCCATGCACTACAATGCTGTGGCATGCTTATTCAAGGCAGATAAGGAAGAAATCGATGGCTTCGAATTTGCCGTTGTTGTTGCCAAGGGCGTCGATGATGTTTTGATACAGGGTTGTGGCCGGATCAGCCGCCATGGCGGCGGTCGGAGCAAAACACATCCCCAGAGTCAAGGCCAAGAGTGCAGCGGAAATCCACTTTTTCATGTTCCTCCTCCTTGGTTCGTGCAGCGATATAACAAGTCCCACGGTGCTGTCATAGACAATCACCAGATTTTTGGCAAGCCAATATCGCGACGCTTCTTTACAATCCGGCCACAGACCCGCCAAAACAGACGGCCGCCGCCGGAGTTCACAACTCCGGCGGCGGCCGTTTGCCGATATGCCGCACCAGGACTACTTGTTCTTGTATTCCTTGCGCTTCACTTCATAGAGTTCGTCGATGTAGTCGGCCTTGACCTTGAGCGCCTCGGCCTTGTGGAGCAGATCCTTGAGGGCCGCGTCGGCCTCGGCCAGGGCCGCGTCGGCCGCGCCGGACGCCTTGCGGGCGATGCGCTCGTTTTCCGCCGCCCGGACCTCTTCCATCACCTTGCGGTACTCGGTCTCGGCCTTGCGCAGCTCCTTGGCCAACTGCTCCGGCAGCATGGAGTCATAGTCCTGGGCTGCCGCCTGCCCCGGGGCAAACAGCGCCAACATGACCAAACAGCAAACCGCCGCAACAATACCGGCAACGCGTCCGCCGCGTCCCGTCAACATGTCGATTCGACCCATGGCATGCCTCGCGTCCTGTGATATGGTGGGACATCCCCGCCGCCAACCGGCGCACGCGGGCGCGTCCATGCCCGTTGTAGGCCCGCCGCTCCAAAATTACAACCGTTTGCCGGACCAAGTTGCGCCTTGGCGCGCCATTGACCGGCTTACCGGAAGCGGGGTACACCCGCCAGCGAAATTTCGCGCCGCGCAGTCTCTCGCGGCCGCCGCAAGGAGCCCCTTTCATGGCCAGGTACGAAACGGTCATCGGCGTCGAGGTCCACGCCCAGCTGAAAACCAAAAGCAAAATCTTTTGCTCCTGTTCCACCCGCTTTGGCGTCGATCCCAATGAAAACGTCTGCCCGGTCTGCTCGGGCATGCCCGGCGTGCTGCCGGTTTTAAACGCCACGGTCGTCGAGTACGCCGCCAAGATGGGCCTGGCCACGGGCTGCACCGTCAATCCGGTCTCGGTATTTGCCCGCAAGAACTACTTCTATCCCGATCTGCCCAAGGGCTACCAGACCTCCCAGTTCGAGCAGCCCATCTGCGAGCACGGCCATGTGGACATCACTGTCGACGGCGTGGCCAAACGCATCGGCATCACCCGCATCCACATGGAAGAGGACGCCGGCAAGAACATCCACTCCGCCGCCGACAACCTCAGCTACGTGGACCTCAACCGGGCCTGCGTGCCGCTCATTGAAATCGTCTCCGAGCCGGACATGCGCGGCCCCGAGGAAGTCGTGGCCTACTTGAAGGCCCTGCGCGCCATCCTCGTCTACCTCGACGTCTGCGACGGCAACATGGAGGAAGGCTCGTTCCGCTGCGACGCCAACGTGAGCCTGCGCCCGGTGGGCCAGGCCGAGTTCGGCACCCGGGCGGAGCTCAAAAACCTCAACAGCTTCCGCCACGTCCAGAAAGCCATCGAATACGAAGTGGACCGCCAGGCCGACATCCTCGACGATGGCGGGACCGTCATCCAGGAAACCCGCCTCTACGACGCCGCGAAAAACATCACCGCCTCCATGCGCGGCAAGGAAGAGGCCCACGACTACCGCTATTTCCCGGACCCCGACCTCGTGCCCGTGCGCATCGAGGCCGCCACCCTGGAAAAATGGCGCTCCGAGCTGCCCGAGCTGCCCGAAGCCCGCCGCGCCCGCTTTGTCGCCGATTTCGGCCTGTCCGACTACGACGCCGAAGTGCTCACCGCCGAGCGCGACATGGCCGAATATTTCGAAGCCGCCGTCGCCGCCGGGGCCGACCCCAAAAAGGCCGCCAACTGGATGCAAAGCGAACTGCTGCGCGAACTCAACCAGGCCGGCGTCGCCGCCCGGGACGCCAAGCTCACTCCCGAGAAACTCGCCGCGCTCATCAAGCTCATCGACTCCGGCGAAATCTCTGGCAAGATCGCCAAGCAGATCTTCCCCGACCTTTTTGCCGAGGGCCTTGACCCAGCCGATTACGTGCGTCAAAAGGGCCTGTCGCAGATTTCCGATTCCAACGCTCTGGAATCGGCCGTCGAGGCCGTGCTGGCCGCCAACCCGGCCGAGGTGGAAGCCTTCCGGGGCGGCAAGACCAAGCTCATGGGCTTTTTCGTGGGGCAGATCATGAAGGCGACCAAGGGCCAGGCCAACCCGGGACTGGTCAACGAACTGCTCCAAAAAAAGCTCGGCTAGGGCCGCGCTCCGAAAACCCAAAGGACTCCCGGCCGCGGCGGACGCGGCCTGACTCCTTTTTTCTCGGACGCAGGACAGCCGGAGCACGCGGCGAACCGCCCGGAGCGGTGCGCGGAAGGGTTTTGCGGGTGGCCCGAGACGTCGCCTTTTGGGCGGCTGCCCGGGCCAGGGTGAAACGCAACCCCTGCATATTTGCGACTGATGCCGCCCTGGCCGCCAGGGCCTGCCCGACCGCCCGGACGGCGGCGCGGGGCGCGTTTTGGACACTCTCTATCCCGGAAGCCGCCATGACCGACCATATCGCCTTTTCCGCCGACAAACAGGCCCTGCTCCTCCTTGACCAGCGTTTCCTGCCCGACCGCGAGGAATGCTTCGTGGTGCGCAACACCGCCGACACCGTCTACGCCCTGCAGACCATGGTGGTTCGTGGCGCGCCGGCCATCGGCGTCACCGCCGCCTACGGCTGCTGGCTGGCCGGACGCGAGGCGGCCGAGGCCGGAGACGCCTGGAGGCAGCGCCTGCGGGAACTCCTCGTCGAGCTGGAACAGGCCCGGCCCACCGCCGTCAACCTGCGCTGGGCCGTGGAACGCATGCGGGAGAAATGGGCCGCCCTGGGCGACGTCTCCCTGGACACGCTGCTCTCGACCTGGCTGGGACTGGCCCAGGACATGCACAGCGAGGACATCGAGATCAACAAGGCCATGGGCAAACATGGCGCGGAACTCATCGCCGACGGCGACACCGTGCTCACCCACTGCAACGCCGGGGCCCTGGCCACGGCCGGCTACGGCACGGCCCTGGGCGTCATCCGGGCCGCCTTCGAGCAGGGCAAGCGCATCCAGGTCATCGCCGACGAGACCCGGCCGTTCCTGCAGGGCGCGCGCCTGACCGCCTATGAGCTGGCCAAGGAAGGCATCCCGGTGACGGTCGCTTGCGACAACGCCGTGGGCCATCTCATGAAGCGCGGCATGGTCCAAAAGGTCGTGGTCGGCGCGGACCGCATCGCCGCCAACGGCGACGCCGCCAACAAGATCGGCACCTACACCGTGGCCCTGGCCGCCAAGGCCCACGGCGTGCCCTTCTACGTGGCCGCCCCGGCCTCCACCTTCGACCTGCGCATCGCCACGGGCGACGAGATCCCCATCGAGGACCGCACCCCGCGCGAAGTCACCCACGTGGGCGAACACCGCATCACCCCGGAAAACGTCCCGGTCTACAACTACGCCTTCGACGTCACCCCGGCCGAGCTCATCGCCGGCATCATCACCGAGCGCGGCGTCCTGACCGCGCCCTATGTCGAGTCCATTCGCGCCGTCATCGGCGGGAAGTAGCAGCAACCCCGAAGCGACAAGGACCCAACAGATGTCTCTCGACGAACGCATCATCACCCAGGCCATCCTGGAGACCTATTTCGAGAAGTTCAAATCGAGCCTCGACCTCGACGTCGCCATTGTCGGCGGTGGCCCCTCGGGCATGACCGCCGCCCGGCTGCTGGCCGCCGACGGCTTCAACGTCGCCCTGTTCGAACGCAAGCTGTCCCTTGGCGGCGGCATGTGGGGCGGCGGCATGACGTTCAACATGATCGTCGTCCAGGAAGAGAGCGTGCACCTGCTCACCGACGTGGGCGTGCCCGTCAAACGCTACAAGGACAACTACTTCACCGCCGACGCCGTGGCCGCCACCACCACCCTGGCCTCGGCCGCCTGCCTGGCCGGCGCGAAGATCTTCAACTGCATGAGCGTCGAGGACGTCATGCTGCGCGAGGAAAACGGCGTCAAACGGGTCACCGGCATCGTCATCAACTCCTCGCCCGTGGAGATCGCCGGCCTGCACGTCGATCCCGTGGTGCTGGGGTCCAAATACCTCGTCGAGGCCACCGGCCACGCCGTGGAAGTGCTGCAAACCCTGGTGCGCAAAAACGACGTGCGCCTCAATACGCCCTCCGGCGGCATCGAGGGCGAACAGTCCATGTGGGCCGACACGGCCGAGATCAACACCGTCAAGAACACCCGCGAGATTTTCCCCGGGCTGTACGTGGCCGGCATGGCCGCCAACGCCAGTTACGGCTCCTACCGCATGGGGCCGATCTTCGGCGGCATGCTGCTGTCCGGCGAAAAAGTCGCCGCCGACATCGCAGCGAAATTGAGAGGATAAGAAGAGAGAAAGGCAGAAGATGCCTCCGGCGGCCGGGGG
>ALAO01000083.1 GCA_000307955.1 Solidesulfovibrio magneticus str. Maddingley MBC34
GGGGCCTCAGGCCCCCAGCCGCCGGAGGCCTCTTCTCTTCACGTCTTTCGCTTACTTGTCTTTTTTCTTGGCGCCGTCCAGGGTGTGGCGGTCCTTGGCGGGCAGCACGCTCTTGCGCAGGCGGATCGACAGCGGCGTGACTTCCACCATCTCGTCCTCGCGCACGAAGTGCAGGGCGCGCTCCAGGGTCATGGGCAGCACGGGCGAGAGGATGACGTTTTCATCCTTGCCCGAGGCGCGCATGTTGGTGAGCTTTTTTTCCTTGCAGGGATTGACGTTGATGTCGTTGTCGCGGTTGTGCTCGCCAACGATCATGCCCTCGTAGACCGGTTCGCCCGGGGTGATGAACAGCCGGCCGCGCGGTTCGAGGTTGAACAGGGCATAGGGCACGCCGACGCCTTCCCGGTCGCAGACGATGGAGCCGGTAAACCGGCTGGGGAAGTCACCCCGGTATTCCTCGTAGCCAAGGAAGATGGAGTTCATGATGCCGGTGCCCTTGGTGTCGGTCAAAAACTCGTCGCGGTAGCCGATGAGGCCACGGGACGGGATGGAGAACTCCAGGCGCACCCGGCCTGAGCCGTGGTTGACCAGATTGAGCATCCGGCCCTTGCGGATGGAGAGCTTTTCGGTGACCACGCCGACAAAGGCCTCGTCGCAGTCGATGAACAGGTGTTCGACGGGTTCCTTGCGCACGCCGCCTTCGGTCTTGTAGATGACCTCGGGACGCCCGACCGACAGTTCGAAGCCTTCGCGGCGCATGGTTTCGACGATGATTGCCATCTGGAACTCGCCCCGGCCCTTGACCGTGAAGGCGTCCTTGTCCTCGGTCTCCTCGACCTTGATGGCCACGTTGCGCAGGGTCTCTTTGTAGAGGCGCTCGCGCAGCTTGGCCGACTGCACGAACTTGCCCTCGCGCCCGACAAAGGGCGAGGTGTTGATGGCAAAGCGCATGGACACGGTGGGCTCGTCCACGTTGATGCGCGGCAGGGCCTTGGGCGCGTCGGCCACGGTGATGGTGTCGCCGATGGTCACCTCGTCGACGCCGGCGATGACCAGGATGTCGCCGGGATCGGCGGCCTCGGTCTCGGTGAGCTTGGGACCTTCGTAGACTTGCAGTTTGGTGACGCGAAGGGGCTTGACCACGCCTTCCTCATCGATGCGAACCAGGGTCTGGTTGATGCGGGCCGTGCCCGAAACCACCCGCCCCACGGCCAGCCGGCCCAGGAACTCGGAATAGCCGAGGTCGGAGACGAGCATGCGGTAGGGTTCGTTCGAATCGTAGGACGGGGCCGGGATCTCGGCCAGGATGGTCTCGAAAAGGGGCGAAAGGTCGCTGCCTTCGCCGTCGAGCTCGCGCTTGGCGACGCCTTCGCGGCCGATGGCGTACAGGACCGGAAATTCGAGCTGCTCCTCGGAGGCGTCGAGATCAATAAAGAGGTCGTAGATCTCGTTCAAGACTTCTTCGACCCGGGCGTCCTTGCGGTCGATCTTGTTGACCGCGACAATGACGGGCAGTCCCCGGTCCAGGGTCTTTTTGAGCACGAACCGGGTCTGGGGCAGCGGACCTTCGGAAGCGTCCACCAGAAGCACCGCGCCGTCGACCATGGACAGCGCCCGTTCCACTTCGCCGCCGAAATCGGCGTGGCCCGGGGTGTCGATGATGTTGATCTTCACACCGTTCCAGATCACGGCGCAGTTCTTGGCGGCGATGGTGATACCGCGCTCACGCTCGAGATCCATGCTGTCCATGATGCGGTCCGTAACTTCCTGGTTCTGGCGAAACAGGCCGCTTTGGCGGAACATGTGATCCACAAGGGTGGTCTTGCCGTGGTCGACGTGGGCGATGATGGCGATATTGCGCAGGGCTTCGTTTCTGGCGACGTTTTTCATGCAGGAATCCTTCAAGGGCGTTTGCGGCGGGCGGCGGCCACGCCGCCGGGGGACGGGGACATACCGCAACAGGCGGACTTAGGCAATCGGCAGGGTAAAGGTAAAAGTACTGCCGGCTCCGGGCCGGGATACAAAAAAAATGCGACCGCCGTGTGACTCGACGATATGTTTGCAGATGGTCAACCCAAGGCCGGTGCCCTTGGGCTTGTTGGTGAGCGTGCCGCCGATCTGGTTGAACTTCTCGAACACCTTGCCCTGCTCGGATTCCGGAATGCCAATGCCGGTGTCGCTGACCTCGATGACGATGGTGTTGCCCTGAGCCCGGGCCCGACAGGCGACATACCCATGGTCGGTGAACTTGATGGCGTTGGAGACAAGATTGACCAGCACCTGAATCAGCCGGTCGCGGTCGCCCCGGACCAGGGGCAGGCGGCCCTCGATGCGGGTGTCCAGGACGACTTTCGAATTCTGCAACAGTCCGGCCGAGGCGTTCATGACGTGGCGCACCACTTCGGCCGGGTCCACGGGCTCGGATTTGAAGGCCATCTTGCCGGCTTCGAGCTTGGCCAGGTCGAGCACGTCGTTGATGAGGTGCTTAAGCCGCTCGCCCTCGGCCACGATGATGTCGAGGTTGTCCTGGATCTGTTCGGCCTGGAGGCGCTTTTTGGGCGTGTCCACGACCGAGGCGGGCAGGAGCCTGGCCAGGCGTTTTTTGATCAGCACGGCAAAGCCGAGCACCGAGGTCAGGGGCGTGCGGATCTCGTGGGAGACCATGGACAGGAAGTCGGACTTGGCCCGGTTGGCGGCCTCGGCCGCTTCCTCGGCCCGCTTGCGGATGGTCACTTCGTGGACGAGGCGCTCGTTGATGCGGGTGAGTTCGGCGGTGCGCTCGGCCACGCGCTGCTCCAGCTCGTCGTGATAGCGTATAAGTGTCTGTTCGGCCTGCTTGCGGATGGTAACGTCCTGGACCGAGCCGTCGAATCGCTCGGGCGTGCCCTCCTCGCCCCGGATGCGGCGGGCGTTGATCAGGCCCCAGATACGCGCGCCGGACTTGGTGATGAGCTGGACCTCGAGATTTTTCACCTCATCGTAGCGTTCCAGCTCGGAGTGGATGCGGTGGCGATCCTCTGGGGAAGCCACCACTTCGTCCACCACGCTTTTGACGTGGCGCAGCAGTTCCTCCGCGTTGGCGTAACCCAGGATGGCGGCCAGGGCCGGGTTGGCGTTCATGAGCCGGCCGGAAAGCGTGCTCTGGAAAATGCCTTCGGCGGCGTTTTCCACGATGCCCCGGTAGCGTTCCTCGGCCCGGCGCAGGGCCTCCTCGTTTTTTTTGCGTTCGGTGACGTCGCGGGCCACGATGACGGCCACGGAGCCGGCCTCGCCCTGGGCCAGACGGAAGGTCATCTCCACGGGCAGGCTGCCGCTGGCTTCGTCCCCCGGACGCGACAGGCTCGTCTCCACGCGTCCGGCGGCGAAATCGCCGGAAAAAAGCCCGCGCAGCCGCAGCACGGCGTCAGGGGGGAGAAAATGCTCAAAGGGCATTCCCCGCAGATCGCCGCGCTCCAACCGCAGCATGGCCCCGGCCGCGCCGGCCGCGTCGGCGATGCGGCCCGTGGCCACATCCACGAGAAAGATGGCGTCGCCGGTCTGGTCCAGCAGCGAGCGGAAGCGCTCAAGCTCTTCCAGGCGGCGGCGCAGCTCGGGATAATAGCTCTTGCTGACCGAATGTTCGCCGAACCCGAGCAATCGGGTGAGGCGTTCGTCGGACCTAGGCGAGGGATCGGCTGGCGCTGGCATAGACGGCTTCGAGTTCGTCCAGGGTGGGCTTTCTGGGGTTGGTGAGCATGCAGGGATCATCCAGGGCGCGCCTGGCCAGATCGGCGAAAACCGCCGGGGAGATGCCGAGTTCGGCCAGCCCTTGGGTCACGCCGAGGCGGCGCTTGAAGTCGGAAAAAGCCTGGATCACGGCCGCGCGCCGGTTGGCCTGGGAAGCGCCCGGCTCCATGGCCGCGCCAAGGGCCCGTCCCAAGGCGTCGAAGCGCTCCGGGGCGGAGTCGTAGTTGTAGGCGATGACGTGGTCAAGCAAAATCGCGTTGCACAGGCCATGGGGCAGATCGAGCATGCCCCCGAGACTGTGGGACAGGGCATGGACCGCGCCGAGGATGGCGTTGGAAAAGGACAGGCCGGCGTAGAGGCTGCCCAGGAGCATGGAACCCCGGGCCTCGATGTCGTTGGGGTCGGCCAGGGCGGCCGGCAAGGCGGCGGCGACCAGCCGCGACGCTTCCAGGGCGAAAAGATCGGTGACCGGGCCGCTGGCGCTGGACACATAGGCCTCCACGGCGTGGGTCAGGGCGTCAAGTCCGGTGTGGGCGGTCAGATCAGGCGGCATGGTCACGGTGACGTCGGGATCAATAAGCGCCGCGTCGGGAATGAGGGTCTTGCTGGCGATAACCACCTTGCGGCGATTTTTGGTGTCGGTGATGATGGCGAACTGCGACACCTCGGCCCCGGTGCCGGCCGTGGTCGGCACGCACAGAAGCGGCGGGCCGGGCCGCTCGACGTTGTCGATGCCCTCGAATTCGAGCACGTGGCGCTTGTTGGCCGAAACGATGCCGATGGCCTTGCCGCAGTCCATGGCCGAGCCGCCGCCCACGGCCACGATGGCGTCGCAGCCGGTTTCGGCGAAGATCCCCGCCCCGTTCATGACCTCGTGGTCACGCGGGTTGCTGCTCAGGTCGCTAAAAAGCACTGTGGCCACGCCGGCCTCGTCCAGGCTTTCCTGGACGCGCTGGGGCCAGCCAAAGGGGAAAAGCCCGGGATCGGCCACCAAAAGCGCCCGGCGCACCCCAAGCCCGGCTGCCTGTCGCCCGGCCAAGGCCAGCCCGCCGCGACCGAAAACAAACTCCGGGGCCACGAACTTGCGCATGGACAACAGCAACTTTTGCGGCATGGCGTGTTCCTTAGTCTTGGGCGTTTGCGCCAAACGCCGTGGGGTCAAGTCCATCCGGGCCGATGACCGTCACCCCAAGCCCGGCCAGGGCCTTGGCCAGCCCGGGTTCGGCCAGGACGGCCAGTTCTTCTTCACGGGCGTCGGCGTAGGTGCTGATGGCGGCCAGGGCGGCATCGCTTTTGCCGGGATGGCACATGATTTCCACCACGCCCTCGCCGCCAAGGGCGGCAAAGGCCGCGTCCACCAGGGAGAGAAGCTTGGCCGTGGTCAGATCCTCGCCGAAAAAGCGCGTGACGCACACGTCGGCATGGGCCACGCCGGCCACGTCCATGGCCCGGCGCATGTCGTCGGAAAGGGCTCTGGCCGGCAGCCCCCATTCCCGGGCCAGCTCCACGAACACCCCGAAGACCTCGGGGCGCTTGTGGATGTGGTGGTGGGCGTCGAGGTGGCTGGGGACGAGTCCGGTTTCGAGGAAACGCTGGTACTGCGCCCGCCACTCCCGACGGACTTCATCGGGGTTGACGTCGACCACGGCCACCTTCTTGCGCGGGAACCTGCCGTCGGCCCCGACCAGGGTCGGCAGCTCCTCGGGCGGCAGGCAGGGCGCGCTGCCGGTGAGCTGGAGATGCAGCCCCACCCGGCCGGCGAACGCCTGGCCCCAGCGCCGAATGCGCTCCACGGCTCCGTCCGGGCAGACCATGGCCGTGGTTGCGCCCACCACGCCGGCGGTCAAGGCTTCGGCTATGCCGGCCGTCACGCCGTCGGTAAGGCCGAAATCGTCGGCATTGATGAAAAGCCGTCGCCGCGCCCGTCCCTGGACATCGTCCCTCGGGAGATCCGTATGGCTGCCTGGTAAAACGGTCATGCACCACTCATTGCGAATAACAAAGACGCTTGCCGCGGCCGCGACGCCAGCTGCCCATCAGCCGCCCAGCTTATTATAAATCGATGGGCTGACGGTTCTCAGCCATTTCCAGCACGGCGGCAACCAGTTTTTCGATGCCAAGGGCAATGTCGGCGATGCCCGGCCCCAGCATGTAGGCCGGGGTCGTCACCAACCGGTTGGTCTCGTCCACGACAATGCCGTCCACCGGACAGGCCACATGGACGCCGCCGGCCGCCTCGATGGCTTGGGCCGTGCCGGCATCGTTGCCGATGGTCAGACGGGGATGGCGTTCGCCCAGGGCCAGGGCCAGCACGACCGGGGCGATGCAGATGGCGCCGATGGGCTTTTTGGCCTCATGCATGGCTTTGATCAGCGTCGCTACTGACGGAAAAACCGTGCCTTTGCCGCCCTTGTCGGCGAAATCGCACAGGTTTTTTGCCGCGCCAAAGCCGCCCGGCAAAATGAGCGCGTCCAGGTCGGCCAGGCTGACCTCGGCCGCGTCGGCAACCGGCCCACGGGCGATGCGGGCGGCCTCGACCCGGACATTGCGCGTTTGTCCCATGGGCTTTTTGGCCCCATGGTCCATGGCCTCGACCGTCATTTCCGGAGCCAGGCACACGACCTTGGCCCCGGCCTTGTTCAAATAGAGCAGGGTCAAGGTGGCCTCGTGGATCTCCGAACCGTCCAGGACGCCGCAACCGGACAACAGTACGCCGATTGTCGCCATGTTCCCCTCCGTCAAGCATTGGTATAGTCCCCGGGCAAGGCGGACGTTGGAAAAGCTATCCTGTGCCCTGCCCGGCGTCAAATCGTTCCACTCCTGCGTCCCGGGACTCGTAGGATTCGCCAATAACCTCGCGACGATCCCTTCAGTCTGCTCTGGGCGTGACTGCTGCCCGGGCGTTGCCTTTGGCGGAAAAACGGCGCACAAAGACGCATGTCCAAGCGTATGGCCGCTGCGGTTTCCCCCTCTCCCCTCATCATATCCGACACCACCCTGCGCGACGGCGCGCAGATGCCTGGGGTGCACTTTTCCATCGACGACAAGGTCGCCATCGCCCGCGCCCTGGAAGCGGCCGGAGTGGACGTCATCGAGGCCGGTTTTCCGGCCGGCGGTGCCGGCGAAATCGAGGCTGTGCGGCAAGTGGCCGCCGCCGCCACGCGACCGCTGGTCATGGCCCTTTGCCGGGCCGTTAACGCCGACGTCGACGCCGCCTGGGAAGCCCTGGGCGACACGCCCCCCGAGCGACGTGGCGTCGGCGTCTTCCTGGCTACAAGTCCGCTCCACCGTCGCCACAAGCTCGGCAAGACCAAGCCCCAGTGCCTGGCCATGATCGCCTCGTCCGTGGCCTACGCCCGCGAGCGCTTCGCCCGGGTCACCTTTGGCTGCGAGGACGGCAGCCGCACCGAGCCGGCGTTTTTGCGCGAGGCCTATACCGCCGCCATGGACGCCGGGGCCACGGCCATTGGATTTCCCGACACCGTGGGCGTACTGACGCCCGAAACCGCGCGCCGCCGCATCGCCATGCTCGTCCGCCTGGCCCATCCGCGCGGGGTCAAGGTGCGGGCGCATTTCCACAACGATCTCGGGCTGGCCACGGCCAACACCCTGGCCGCCATCGCTGCCGGGGCCGACATCGTCCACTTGACCGTGGGCGGCATCGGCGAACGGGCCGGCAACGCCGCCCTGGAAGAGACGGTCATGGCCCTCACGCTGCATCCCGGCCAGTACCGCCGCACGATAGGCGTGGACACGACCAGACTCACGGCCCTGTGCCGCCTGGTGGCCGAGTGCGCCGGCTTCACCTTGCCGCCCAACAAGGCTGTGACCGGCGCCAACGTCTTCGCCACCGCCGCCGGGGTGCATCAGGACGGCCTGCTCAAGCACCCGGACACCTATCTGCCCTTTCGGCCGGAGCTGGTCGGGGCCGAAGGCATCCGGCTGCCGCTGTCGCCGCTGTCCGGCAAGGCCGCCCTGGCCCTGCGCTATGCCGAATTGGGCATCGAGCTTACCGCTGACGAACTTTCCCGGGCCAGCCGGCTGGTCAAGGACGCCGACAAGGCCGCCTGGCGCGACGAGGAATCGCTGCTGCGCCGGGCCGCCGCCGCCGCCCGGCAGGACGGAGCGGCATGATCGCCCTGAGCTTCGCCGCCGCCTTGGCGCTGGCCCTGCTCCATCTTTACGTGCGCCTGCTCTCGCCCATCCTGTCCGCGCCGCGCAGCCCCTGGCTTTCGGCGGCCGGCGGCGCGGCCGTGGCCTACGTTTTCGTCCACGTGTTTCCCGGGCTGTGCGCCGGCCAGGAAACCGTCGCCCGGGCCGGCTGGGCCTGGGTGGGGCTCCTGGACCGCCACGTCTTTCTCATCGCCCTGGCCGGGCTGCTGGTTTTCTACGCCTTGGAGCGAGCGGCCCTGCTGGCTCGGGGCGGCCGCGACGGCCCACGGCTGGGTCCGTCCCAGGGCGTTTTTCACCTGCATCTCACGTCCTTTGCCCTGTACAATTTCCTGATCGGCTATCTGCTGGTCAACCGGGTCGTGCCCGGCCCCTTGAGCCTGGTGACCTACGCCGTGGCCATGGCCCTGCACATGGCCGCCAACGATTATGGCCTGCGCCGCCACTTCACCGACGGCTACCGCCATCTGGGCCGTCTGGTCCTGGCCGGCGCGGTGCTGGCTGGCTGGGGCCTGGGCGCGCTTTTCCAGGTCCACGAAGCCGTGCTGGCCTTGCTGTTTGCCTTTCTGGCCGGCGGCGTGGTCATGAACACCATGAAGGACGAACTGCCCCTGGACGGTTCCGGCAACGCCCCGGCCTTTGGCCTGGGGGCCGTGGCCTACGCCGCCCTGCTGCTTGCCGTATGAATACGACCGTAACCACGCCCCCTTCCCAGGGCCAAAGCCCCTTTTTCGGCCGCCACGTCTGGGCGCTCTACCGCTTCCTCGCCCCCTACCGCTCCCGCCTGGGGCTGGGGCTGGGGCTCAACGTCCTGGCCCGGGCCTGCGACCTGCTGCCCCTGGCCCTGGCCGGCAAGGTCATCGACGCCGCCACTTCGGGCATAACCGACGCGGGGACCTACGCCTTCTATGGCCTGGCCGTGCTGCTGGCCTTTGTGTTCCTGGCCGTGTTCCAGAGCGGCTCGGACTATGCCCTGGCCGCCATCGCCCAAAAGGTACGCCACGACCTGCGCCTGGCCCTCTACGGCCGGCTCCAGACCCTGGACCCGGCCTATTTCGAGGACCGGCAGACCGGCGACATCATGTCCGTGGTGGTCGGCGACGTGGACACCCTGGAGAGCTTTCTCACCGACGCCAGCACCTCCATCATCCGGGTAGTGGTCACGTTTTTGGGCATCTACGGCTATCTCTTCTTCCTGGAATGGCGGCTGGCCTTGCTCCTTTTCGCTCCCCTGCCCCTGGCCGTCTTCGCCGTGCGCCGCTTCGTCACCCGGGTGCAGCCGCGCTATCGGGCCGCCCGCAAGGCGGTGGGGGCCATCGCCGGGATGCTCGAAAACAACATCGCCGGCATGGGCGTCATCCAGGCCTACACCGCCGAGGACCGGCTTCATGCCGCCGTGGCCGCCCGTTCGGCCGCCTACCGCGACGAAGCCGTGGCCGCCGAGGGCGAGCGAGCCAAGTTCCTGCCGGCGCTTTATGCCGTGGCCGGCGTGTCCTTCGCGGCGGTCTTTGCCGGCGGCGGCTGGCTGGTGGCTTCGGGCTCCGGCCCCACCGTCGGCGACTACACCACCTTCACGCTGTTCGCCGCCCGGCTGGTGTTGCCGCTTTTTGTCTTCGGGATGCTCATCAACCAGATCCAGCGTTCCGAAGCCGCCGCCGCGCGCATCGCCGAACTGCTGGCCACCGAGCCCCGTGTAGCTGACCGGCCCGACGCCAAGCCCCTGACCGATCGCCCTGAGGAAATCCGCTTCGACAACGTCCGCTTCGCCTACCCCGGCCGGGAGCCGGTCATCCACGGCGTGAGCTTCGCCGTCGGCCTTGGCCAGTCGGTGGGCGTGGTCGGCCCCACCGGAGCCGGCAAATCCACCCTGGTCAAGCTGCTGCTGCGCTACTACGAACCGACCAACGGCCAGATCACCGTCAACGGCGCGCCCCTGTCCAGCCTGACCCTGGCCAGCTATCGCGGCCGTCTGGGCTACGTGTCCCAGGACGCGTTCCTGTTTCACGGCACGGCGGCGGAGAACATTCTCCTGGGCGATCCGGCCGCCGATCTGGCCGCCGTGCGCCGGGCCGCCGCCATGGCCGGCATCGACGAGCGCATCATGCACCTGCCCGAAGGTTACGACACGGTCATCGGCGAGCGCGGCATGAAGCTCTCGGGCGGCGAACGCCAGCGCGTGTCCCTGGCCCGGGCCATCCTGCGCGATCCGGCCATCCTGCTTCTCGACGAGGCCACCTCGGCCGTGGACACCCGCACCGAGGCGCTCATTCAGCAAAATCTCCACGCCCTGCGCCAGGGCCGCCTCACCCTGGCCGTGGCCCATCGCCTGTCCACGGTGCGCCAGTGCGACCTCATCCTGGTCGTGGTCGACGGCTGCGTGGTGGAGCGCGGCGACCACCAGGCGCTGCTGGCCGCCGGCGGCGTCTACGCCGGCATGTGGGCGGTGCAAAGCGGGGCCGAGGCCGGCCTATGAGCTTTGATCCGGCCACGACCACCGTCCTGGATCTGGTAGCCGCCCATCCGGCCGTGGAGGCCGTGTTTCGGCGCTACGACGCCAAGGCCGGCTGCTGCATCCTGTGCGAGGCCCTTTTTGAGACCGTCGCCGAGCTGGCCGCCCAGCGCGGACTTGACGCCACGGCCCTGACGCATGATCTTTCCCGGGCCATCGACACGGAGCACCCATGAGCATCGAACTGGTCAAGACCGTCAAAGCCGCCGGCTGAGCGGCCAAGATCGCCCCAGGGGACCTGGAGGCCGTCTTGCGGGGGCTTCCCCACATCACCGATCCGCGTCTGCTCACCAGCCAGGGAGCCAACGAGGACGCCGCTGTGGTGCGGCTTCCCGACGGCCGTGGGCTGGTGCAGACGGTGGATTTCTTCACGCCCATCGTCAACGATCCGTTTCTTTTTGGCCGCATCGCGGCGGTCAACGCCCTGTCCGACGTCTACGCCATGGGTGGCGTGCCGCTGGCCGCCATGAACATCGTGTGTTTTCCGGCCAAGACCATGGACACGGCCATTCTGGGCGAGATCCTGCGCGGGGGGCTTGCGGCGGTGCTGGAAGCCGGGGCCGTGCCGGCCGGGGGACACAGCGTCGAGGACGACGAGATCAAATACGGGCTTTCCGTTTCCGGGCTGGTCGAGGCCGACGCCTTTGCCTCCAACACCGGGCTGGTGCCCGGCGACGTGCTGCTTTTGACCAAACCGCTGGGGACCGGCGTCCTGGCCACGGCGCTCAAGGGCGATTTCGGCGACAAGGCGGCCTTGGAAGCGCTGCTTGGCCAGTGGGCCGGCCGCTTGAATGCCGCTGGAGGCCGGGTCATCCGCGAACTCGGCCTGCGGGCCGCCACCGACGTCACCGGCTTTGGCCTGGGCGGCCATGTGCTGGAGATGGCGGCGGCCTCCAAGGTCGCGGTGGAACTTTCGCTGGAGTCCATCCCTTTTTTGCCCGAGGCCGTGGAACTGGCCGGCTACGGCATGTTGCCGGCCGGCAGTTTCGCCAACAAGCGCCATTGCGCCACGGAGGTGTCGTGGGCATCGGGCCTGGACCCCATCCGCTGCGATCTGGTGTTCGACGCCCAGACTTCCGGCGGACTGGTGCTGGCCGTGCCGGCGGAAAAAGTCGCGGCGGCGCAGGCGATGTTGGAAGCAGCCGGCGATCTGGCGGCGGTCATCGGGCGGGTGGCGGAAGCGGAGGAAGGAAAGGCGCGGCTGCGGATACGTTGATTACACAGCAACTTATCTAAAATGTCCTTGTCAGCGGTGAATCCGCCGGCTCCGGCGTGCTTTTCCGCACGTTCTTGCCTTCCTTGAACCCCACGATCCCAAACGAACCGTAATGGGTGATCTTGCCCGCCGCCGCTTCCACATCCTTGGCCGCCGTTTCGGGCCGGGCCGCGAATGCCGCCACAATCCCCTGGCCCCGCTTGGCCACGGCAAACGCCGTGTCGCTCTCCGGCGACAAGGCCAGGGCGTCAACTATGCCCTCGACGGTGATCCGGGGCGTGCCCACGACCAGCACGTCGCCCTGTCCAAGGACGTCGGCCCCCGTGGCGGCCACGGCGGATTCCTGAACCTGCCGCGCCCCTTCCAGGCCCAGGCCGGCCAGCAGCCGGGGCACGGCGGCCTGGAGACTTTCGGGCGCGTCGTCGGCCACCAGCACCGTCAGCGCCCGGCTGGCCTTGACCGCGTTGACCGTAGGCGGGGATTCGGCCGCGTCCAGCAGCCGGAAACAGTCGGCCCCGGGATCAAGGACCGCTCGCACCGGCCTGGCCGGCACGGTCAGCGACACCGTATGCCGCCGGCCATCCATAATGAAAGTCGTTTCCGTCCGTCCGGCCTCGGTCTCGACGGCAAGGGCCAGACGCAGCAGATACGGTTGGCCGTCCTGGCCGACCACGGCCGTCACGTCATAACCGCCGGCCGCATTGGGCTTGGCCGCGACCTGTTCCAGCCGCAGGGTCGGGCCGCCCGGGCGCGTCAGCCATTGGCGGAAAAAGCGCCGGCTGCGCGCCGCGTCGAAACCAGGCCGTCCGGCATAGACGCGGCGGATGTCCTCCCAGGAGGCGGGCTTGAAAAGACGCGCGGCATAAAGCTGACGCAGACCCTGCCAAAAGGCGGCCTCGCCGACGAAACCGCGCAGCATGTGGAAGACGAACATCGCCTTGCCGTAACCGACCGCCTGGCTGGCCGGGGAAAACCGCCCGCCGAAGCGGTCAAGCGGCATGTCCTCGCCCTGGCCGGCCAAGGCGGCAAAGGCGCGCAAGGTTTTCAGGCGATACTCCCGGGCCGCCTGGGGCGACTCCTCCTCCTTGGCCAAATAATCGGCCACATAGGTGGTCAGCCCCTCGCACCAGTTGCCCCCGGCGTCGTCCACCAGCACGCCGTTGCCCCACCAGGAATGGGCGATCTCGTGGCGCAGGCTGGTGGCCGGAATAAAGGGCAAGGCGATGACCTGGGAGCCGAGCAGCGTGTAGGACGGCAGGCCGTAGCCCGTGGGCAGCGGATTTTCCGCCACCGCGAACTTCGTAAAGGCATAGGGTCCGTGCAGATCGGCGTAAAAGCGCAAATACTTGGCCGAAGCGGCCAGATAGGTCGACGCCAGCCGGCTCGACTGGGCCAGCAGGAAGGTCTGGACCAGGGCCGGCGCGTCGCTGGCCTCGGAAAGCGCGTAAGGCGCCAGGCAAAGCCCCAGCCGGCCCACGGGCTTGGGGATGTCCCAGGTGGTGACGGTCCGCCCGTCCTGGGCGTCAATCCGTCCGAGCGTTCCCTGGGTGACGGCCTTGACGCCGGCCGGGGCGCTCAAGCGCAGATGGTAGGCGTTGGCCGCGCCCGCAAGCCACGGATGCCAAAGGCTCCCGGGCATGAGCATGGCCCAGTCCGGGCCGCAGACCGCGTCCGAGGACAAGCCGCCGGGATTGTCCATGGAGACCGGCAGTTCGTCCGGCGGCGCGGCAAGCGGCAGAACATAGTCCAGCCGGATCGACGGCGTCCCGGGCGGCGTACGGAAGCGGACGGTTTCCCTGGCGCGCCGGAAGACAACAGCGACGTCGCCGGCGGTTAGACGCAGGTCCCTGACCGAGGGCGACAGGGTGACGACATGCTCGCCCTGCCCGCCAGGAAGGATCAACGTCGCCGTGACGGCCAGGGTACTGGCGGCGGGATCGAAACGCGCATCAATCGTGTGGACGACGGGCGCGGCCAGACAAGGGACGCTCGTTTTCGCCAGCAGCACCATCGCCCACAGCAGAACGACCAACCAACACCGCCCCCCGACTTTCGTCCCGCCTCGTTCCATGACCAAGCTCCCGTGCCGTGATGGCGGCTGCTTACAGTGTCCTGCCTTCTATCGCTGTCATGCACAGCGCGGCAATTTGCCGTCTGGCCAATGCCGCGTCATAGCCCGGCGAAAGGGCGTTCATGAAGCCATGGGCCGCACCCGCCACGACCACGGTCCGCACCGTCTCCGAAGCAATGGCCGCCGCCACGGCGCGCGGATCAAAAGCCGCCTCATGTTCGACGAATATCGCCTCCACCCGGCAACGCGGCCGCAAGTCCAGATAATGGCGGATGCGTGAGCCGTAGAACAGCACGAGCCGACTGTCCGGGTGGCACTGCTGCCCGGCGGCGAAAAGCCAGGCCGCCGTGGCCCCGACGCTAAAGCCCACAAGCGTCACTGGCTCCCCGGCCGCCGCCAGGACAATCCGCTCGGCATAAGCCTCCAGACCCGGCCCGGCCACGAAGGCGGCGTGGGAGGCCTGCTCCGTGGCATGGGGGCTGCCTTCGCCCGGCCAGGGCGAGAGAAACTCGGCCTCGCCGCCGAGGTCGGCCGCCAAGGCGCGAAGCGCCGGGGTCAGGCCGTAAATGTCGGCCGCGATAAATAGCCGTCGCCCTCGCCCGCTCTTCACGGTCACGGCAGACACTTCACGGCGTCGAGCTTCCAGGCCCCGGCCTCCCGGACCATGACGAAGCGCGCCGAGGGGCTGGCCGCGCCCGGCCAGAAATAGGCGATGTCCGCTCGATCGGCCGCCCCGGCCGTGGTGCGGTAGCCGTAAGGCGCGTCGGACTCGTCCTGGGCGCAGGTGAGCGGATTGTAGTCCAGGCCGCAGATTTCGCCCGGGACATAGCGCCCCTTGCAGTTGTCGCGCACGGCTTTGCGCTCCTGCTCGGCCAGATCCTGGCGCAGCCGGGCGGTGGTCAGCTCGCGCGCCAGGGCGGCGTCGCCCTTGCCGCCGCCGGGGCGGCCAAGCACGGCGGCAACCAGTCCGTAGCGCTTTTCCGAAAGCCGCAGCACCTTGTCCAGGGCTTTCTCCGCCTCGGCGGCGGCCGGATGAGGCCGGCCGGTCGCCGGCTTGGCCGGGTCGCCGCCATTGGGCGGGCCAGCCAGGGAACTCGCCGCGCCAACCACCAACAGCGCCACCACCAACAGCGCCGTGCCAAATAATCTACCCATATCCCGCTCCTTAAGTATCCGTCGCCCGACTCTGCCCAGCCCTAGGCGCAAGCGCCAGTCAAAATCCGCCCCGGCACAAGCCTCCGACGATACCGCACCGGCTGGCCAAACCGCCGTCGCAGCCGCCGCGCCCGACCAAACCGCCGCCAAACGCCAAAAGCCCGCCGCGAAACATCGCGGCGGGCTTTGGAAAAACACCAGTAAACCGGAAGACTAGGCCGATTTGGCCTTGCTGACGGCAGTGGACAGCCGCGAGATGTTGCGGGCGGCGGTCTTCCAGTGAATGATCTTTTTGGTGGCGGCCTTGTCGAGCACCTTGGTGGCGGTCAGCAGGGCGGTTTCGGCGGCAGCGGCGTCCCCGCCGATCAGGGCGGCGCGCACGGCCTTGATGACGTTACGCACGCGGGTCTTGACCGCCCGGTTGCGAGCCCGGGCCAAGAGGTTTTGACGATGCCGTTTGATGGCGGATTTATGATTGGCCAAGGATCGTTCCTCCGTGAAGTGTTCGCTGAAGCAGGGTTAGCTAGCCCAATGCGCCAACCCTGTCAAGCCATTTATGCGGATATTACATCTGCAGGGCGGCGAAATCCGCCACCCGGCCCAGACGGTCAACCAGCGACTTGAGCAGATTGAGGCGGTTAAGCCGCATATCCATGTCGTCGCACATGACCATGACGTTGTCGAAGAAGGCGTCCACCGACGGCCGCAGCTCGTACAACAGCTCCAGCACCGCGCCGTAGTCGCCGGCATCAAAGAGGGCGTCAAAGCGCGGGAAGACGTCCTGGCACACCGCCGCCAGATCCTTCTCGGCCTGCTCTTCCAGCAGCGCCGCCTTGACCACGCCGGTCAGGGGCACGCCGGCTCCCACGCCCTGCTTGCGGATGATGTTGGCGGCCCGCTTGAAGGTCAGCACGGCCTGATCGAAGTCCGGCTTGGCGGCGAATCCGGCCAGGGCGGCCAGACGGGCCGACAGCGCGGCGATGTCGGTGTAGGACGCGCCCAGGGCCGCTTCCACCACCAGGGTGTCGTAGCCCTGGCCGGCAAAGTAGGCCTTGAGGCGCTGGCCGAAGAAATCGAGGAGCTTGGCCAGGACGTGGGTGCGGTCCACCTTGAACTTCACCTCGCCATACCCGTCGATGGCCCCCTGCAGGAGTTCCATGAGGTCCAGGCGCAAGCCGTGCTCGATGACCACGCGGCAGATGCCCAGGGCCGCCCGGCGCAGGGCGTAGGGGTCGGCCGCGCCCGTCGGGGCCATGTCCAGGCCGAAGCAGCCGGCCAGGGTGTCGGCCTTGTCGGCGATGGACAGGATGGCTCCAGCCAGGGTAGCCGGCGCCAGGCTGTCCGGTCCGGCCGGCAGGTACTGCTCGGCCACGGCCCGGGAGGCCGTCTTGGACTGGCCCTTGCGGCGCAGGTAAATGCCGCCCATGACGCCTTGGAGCTCGGCGAATTCGCCCACCATGTCCGAGACGAGATCGACCTTGGCCAATCCGCCGGCCTGGGAGGCGTCCAACATGATCTCGGGCTTGCCGGCCTGTTCGGCGATAAGCCCGCATAGCCGTTCCAGCCGCTTGCCCTTGTCGCGCATGGAGCCAAGGCCGGCCAGGAAGACCACGCTTTCCAGCTTTTTCTGCCAGGTTTCCAGGCTGGCCGACAGGTCGGCTTCCCAGAAGAACCGGGCGTCTTCCAGACGGGCCGTCAGCACCCGCTGCCAGCCCCGGCGCACCAGCTCGACATTGCCCGGCACAAGGCCAAGGGTCGTCAGGAAAACGGGCAACAGCCCGCCCTTGCCGTCTTCCACGGCAAAGCTCTTCTGATGGCTCTCCATGCTGGTGATGAGCACTTCACGGGGCACATCGAGGAATTTGGGGTCAAACCGGCCAAGCAGCACCACCGGATGTTCGGTGAGGCCGGTGACCTCGGCCAAAAGGGCCGGGTTGATGACGGCCGTGCCGCCGGCTTCCTTGGCCAGGGCTTCGGCCTGGGAGCGCACGATGCCTTCGCGTTCCCGGGCGTCGAGGACGACCTTGCCCTTGTCGCGGATGATGTCGAAATAGGCGGCCGCCGTGGGAACCTCGAAGGGGCCGGGGCCCATGATACGCTGGCCGTAGGTGACGCGGCCCGAAACGATGTCGTCGAGCCGGAACGGCACGACGGCGTCGTCCAAAAGGGCCAAAAACCAGTGCACCGGCCGGCCGAAGGCGAACTCGCGGCTGCCCCAGCGCATGCGCTTGGGGAAGGAGAGCTTTTTGACCGCCTCCAGGCACAGGGCCGGCAGGAGGTCGATGGCGGCTTCGCCGCCGGTGGTCTTGCGAAGCGCCAGATAGCGGCCCTTGGGCGTGTCCATGACGAAGACGGCGGCCACGTCCAGGCCCTGGCCCTTGGCAAAGCCCTCGGCGGCCTTGGTGGGCGCGCCGGCGGCGTCGAAGCCCACCTTCTCGGGCGGCCCGCTGACGACTTCCTCTTCCCGGCGGGCGGCGGCGGCCATGTCGGGCACGCTGACCACCAGACGCCGGGGCGTGGCAAAGGCGGCCACGGCCCCGCAGTCGACCTTGGCCTGGGCCAGCCCCTCGGCAAAGAGCTTTTTCACCTCATCGACGAGCCCGGGCAGGAACCGGGCCGGCATCTCCTCGAATCCGATCTCGAACAGAAAATGGGACATGGCGTGGTTCCTTTAGCCTTTGTTGAGCAGGGGATAGTCGAGTTCCTTGCGCTGGGCGGCGTAAAGCCGGGCCAGCGCCGAGGCCAGGGCCCGCACCCGGCCGATGTAGCCGGTGCGCTCGGTGATGGAGATGGCTCCCCGGGCTTCGAGCATGTTGAAGGCGTGGGAACACTTGAGGCAGTAGTCATAGGCCGGCCAGGGCAGACCCAGTTCGCACAGCCGCTTGCACTCCTTCTCGCAGGCATTGAAGTGCGCCAGGAGCATGGCGGCGTCGGATTCCTCGAAATTGTAGCGCGAATGTTCGTACTCGCCGCGCTGGTGCACCTGGCCGTAGGTGACCCGGTCGTTCCAGTCCAGGTCGTAGACCGAATCCTTTTGCTGCAGGTACATGCTGATGCGCTCAAGGCCGTAGGTGATCTCCACCGAGACCGGCGACAGGTCGATGCCGCCCACCTGCTGGAAGTAGGTGAACTGGGTGGCTTCCATGCCGTCGAGCCAGACTTCCCAGCCCAGGCCCCAGGCCCCAAGGGTGGGGGATTCCCAGTCGTCCTCGACGAAGCGCACGTCGTGGTCCGAGGCGGAAAGCCCTATGGCGGCCAAGCTTTGCAGGTAGAGGTCCTGGATGTTGTCCGGCGAAGGCTTAAGGATCACCTGGAACTGGTAATAGTGCTGCAGGCGGTTGGGATTTTCGCCGTAGCGGCCGTCGGTGGGGCGGCGCGAGGGCTGCACGTAGGCGACGTTCCAGGGTTCGGGACCGATGACCCGGAAAAACGTATGCGGATTGAAGGTGCCGGCCCCGACCTCGCTGTCGTAGGGCTGGACCACCAGGCAACCGGACTTGGCCCAGAAGTTTTGCAGCGTCAAAATGACATCCTGAAAGTACATGCTCGCTCCGATTTCAAGGTTTCGCCGCCGGCCGGGCAGCGGCGGCGACGGGGCGGGCCGGCGCACGCGCCGCGCCCCGCGAAAAAACGTCCCGGCCAGATAAATTCCGTTGTCCAGGCCGCTTGCCGGCTCCGCGTTGACCGCGCCTAGCCGCCGACGCGGTCCAGACCAAAAAAACGTCGGGCGGCCCCCAACTCAGGCCCGCACGAATCCCCCCTGCTCCCAGGCCAGCCCCATGTGGTAGCGCACCAGGAGATCCACGGCCCGGGAGAATTCCCGGCCGGCGGCCGGATGGGGCCGGCAGGCGGCCCACTGCTCCGGTCCCTGCTCCACGGCCGAAGCCAAAAGCGCCAGCGCCTCGCCGCCAAGGCGGGCATGCACGCCGCCCGAAGCGGCCGCGCGGCAGTCGGGGCAGGCCACCCGCCCCTCCTCCACATGGCACACGGCCCCAGTCTGGCCCAGGGGCTGGCCGCAGACGGCGCAGTGGCCGCAAGCCGGCAACATGCCGTGCAAAAACGTCATCCGCGCCCGAAAAAGGAGCGGGAAAAGCGGCGACGGCTCCTCGGCGGCGTCCAGGGTCGCCAGCATCGCGCGCATCAGGCCATAGGCTTCGGCGAAGCTTCCCGGGGCAACCGGCGCGGCCTCGAAAAATTTCAAGCAGTTGACGGCCATGCCCAAGCGTTGGGGATGGTTTCGCAACTGCCTTGGGGCATCCAGCAGCCTGCCCTCGGCCAAACAGTGGTAGCCGCGATAGCCCGAGCGGCGTACCTTGAACTGGACGTGGTTGAGCGGATCAAGGCAGCCCAAAAACCGGCGGCGGCTTTTAAGCCCCCCGAAGGCAAAGGCCGTGTAGACGCCCCGCGTCGGCGAGAGCAGGCGCACCCAGGCGTCGATCTCCCGAAACCGTTTCACGGCCAGTATGAGGACCTGATCGCTATACTCCATGCCGTTCCGGTCCGACCGTCGCGGCGTCGGCAAGGCGCCGCGAACGCCAGCCAGCGTCCGCGGCGCCTTGCCGCGCGCCCGTCAGCCTGTTTTCTCGGACGAGTCCAGGCCGCTTTCCATTGCCTGCCGCCAGGGCCGGGCGCTCGTTTTGCAGCGCTCCCCTACTGCGGGAACCGGATGGTCTTGACCCCGCCCTTCTCGGTGGTCACCGGCGTTTCCTGGCCGTTGTAGCGAAACACCACGCTGCTCGGATTGCCGAGCTTGATCTCGATCTTCTCGCCAAAGGGCACGGTGATGCGCTGGCCCTTTTTCACGTAGATTTCCTTGGACGGTCCCTTGTCCGGGCTGACGATGACCCAACTGCCGTCCTGGCCGTAGATTTCCACTTCCTTGGCGCCGGCGGCGTTCTCGGCGGCCGGTCCGGGCGTGGGGGCGACGGCCGGAGGCGCGACGGGCAGGGACGTTGCCGGCGGGGCAGACGGCTGAGCGGTTGCGGGCGCGGCCGGCTGCGGCGCGGCGGCCGGCTGTCCCTGGCCGCTTGCCGGAGTCGCCTGGTCGGTCTTCTTGGCCACGAACTTGAGCGTCTTGACCGATCCCTTGCCGGCCTGGAGAGGATAGAGCTTGTTGTCGAAATGGATTTCCACCGCGCCGGCGTTGCCCAGGCGCACAAGCATGTTGTCGGCGAAGCGGCCGGTGAAGGTGTCGCCCTTCTCCAACATGGTCTCGTGCATGGCCCCGCCGTCGGCTCCGGCCTGGAGCCAGCAGCGTTCCTTGGCGGCGATGGTCACGACATGGGGGCCGGTTTCGCCCACGGTGAAGTTCTTGGCTGTCGGCGCGGCCGAAGCGGCGGGTGCGGTTTCCGGAGCGGCGGGCACGGCCGGGGCCGGGCCGGCCGGACCGCTGACGGCGATGTCCTGGGTGGCCTTGTCGTCGGCCGTGGGCGCGCCGGTCTTGGCGGTTTCCGACTGGGGCTTGAGCGTCTCGACCGGAGCCGGCGTCACGGCCGGCGGCACGGCCGGCGGCACGGCCGGGGGAACGGTAGGCGTCACGGCCACGGGCGCGGTCGGCGCGGGTTGGACCGGCGCGGGGGCCGCCACCGGCGGCGCGGGTTCGGGCGCGGGCGCGACTGTTGGCTTGCTCGGGGCTACGACGGCCGTTTCAGCCGGCTTGGCCTCGTCGCCAGACGAGCCGGACCCGGAAAACACATGCGCAAAAAGATACCAGCCCAGGGCCAGGACGACGACGACGGCCCCGGCTCCGGCCAGCCAGAGTCCAATCGGCGGCCGGGGAGCGGACGAAGGCACGGAACAGCCGCAATCGTCGTCCGGAATGTCGGCGACAAGCGAGATATCCCGAAACTGCGTCGGTTCCTCGACCTGGTAGACGGTCGACAGACGCGAGGTGAACTCCTCATGGTCCACGCCGAGCAGTCGCGCGTAATTTTTTATAAATCCCTTTGCGTACACCGGATGGGGCAACAGATTGTCGTTGCCTTCCTCGATGGCCGCCAGACAGGATCGCGATATCTTGGTCTTGTCCGACACCGTGTCGAGGGAGAGTCCCTGCCGCTCCCGCTCCTCGCGTAGCATCGTCCCTATCTCACGCAAATCCATACAAAAAACTCCTCTGAGTCCGAAACGCCGGGAGCGGGAGGACACCCGGCGGACCAATCGCAAGCCTTACAGCTTGACTTCGATGACGGCCTTGGACCGCAGATTGTCGATGTATTCCTGGAAGAGTTTGTCGAATTTCTGCTTGTAGAGCAGTTCCTGAATCTGATCCTTGGCCGCCTCGTAGGACGGATTGGACCCGGCCGGAGTCGCCGGGGCGGCCGGCTTTTCCGCCGGGGCCGAGGCGGTCCGCTGCACGAGAAGCACGGCCTTGCCGTCGAGGATGACCGGTTCGCTGACCTGGCCGGGAGGCACGGCGGTCAGCGCGCTGCGAAGGGGCGGGGCCAAGTCCTTGACCTGCACGTCGCCAAGGTCGCCGCCCTGGTCGCGGCCGGGGCCGATGGAAAATTTCTTGGCCGCGTCGGCAAAGGTCATGGAACCGGCGTTGATTTTGGCGCGCAATTCCTCGGCCTGTTTTTTGCTCGGCACCATGATGAACCCGAGCCCACCGGAGACCTTGGGGCCAAGGACGGACTTGGCTGTGGACAAGTTGCCCTTGTTCTTTTCGTAATAATCACGAATCTCGTCGTCGGTGACGAGCACCTTGCGATGCACCATGAAGCCGAGCAAACGCTTCTTGATGCTGTCCACGCGCAGCTTGTCGCGGAACTGCTTGAGCGACAGGCCTTCCTTGGCCAGTTCCGTCACAAACTGCTGCTGCGTGAGGTTATTCTTCTTCTTGATTTCTTCGATCTGGGAGTCGATTTCCGTTTCCGAAACCGTCAACTTGAGCCTGGTCGCCTCGCTTTCGATGACCAGATCGGTGATCATGCTTTCGAGCACTTGCCGCCGCAGATCGTCAAGGCGAGGATCGTCCGGTTTGAGCGCCACGCCCTGGGTCTGCTGCACCATGTCGGCCAAGCGGGTGTTGACGTCAAAAAGCGTGATGAGCTTGCCGTTGACGACGGCCACCACCCGGTCCACCAATTCGGCGGCTCCGGCCGGAGCGACCAGGCTCGCCAGAAGCGCCAACACAGCAAAAAATTTCGCGATTTGCGGCAAAATGTCCTCCATGGATGGGGCTGAATCGGCCGCGTGCGAGGACACGCCGCGCCCGTCCGGCGATGTCCCGGAAACGTCGCGAAGCCACGCCAATCTCCTCCCAGAGCGTCGCGGCAACGCATCCGGGGCGTATACGCGTTTTTGCAACCCCAGGCAATCGTAGCCGTCCGCGCCCGGGCGGGCTCAGGGAAATTCCAGTACCCGACTTTCCTTTTTGCCGACCTCAATGGTTTCGGCCCGCGCGCCGGCACGGTAGGACACTTCGCTTGGACTGCCAAGCCGCACGGTGAGCCGCCGGGAATAAGCCACCCGGTGCGGCTTGCCAGGCTTGAGATAAACCCGCTCTTCCCGGCCGTCGTCAGCCGTGTAAAGAATCCAGCTCGCCTTGACGGCGGTAAATTCGACTTCGCCGGGGCCGACGACCGGAGGGGACGACTGGCCAGCCGACGTTTCTTCCCGCTGCCCGGCGGCTTTGCCGGTCGGGATCGCGGCGGTCTCGGACGGAAGGTCTCCGGGTTCCGAAGCGGCCTTGCCAGCCGACGCCGGCTGGGCGGACGCGGCCTCGGCGGATGCCCCAGACGCCTCAACGCCCGCGACGGCGTTGCCGGCGGGTGCGGTCCCGGAAACCTGGGCCGGCTTTGCGGCATCGGCCGCGGGCGAGGCCGGCGATCCCGCGCCCTCGGGCAACTCGGCTGAAACAGTTTGGGCCGGCGGACTTGCGGCCGTTGGGGTCGCATCCCCGGCCGCCAAAGCGCCGCCGTCGCCGGCAACCGCCAACTCGGTCGGGCCGGCCGGCCCTAAAGACGGCGCGGACGCAGGCGGCGGCGCGACCGGGCGGGCCCCCTGTTCCTGGACCGGCGGCGCGGACGCGCTGGCCGGGCTGATCGGCTTGTCTTCGGGGGAGGCCGAGGGGCGGGAAGCAGGCGGCTCGTCAGGCGAGGCGGCCGCCGGCTGGCGGTCGGCCAGGGCGCGGCGGGCCGCGCCGGCCACATAAACGCTGGCCTCTTCCTGCACCTTGGCGGCGGCGACGTCGACGTCGCCGTCCTTGCCGTCGACCTGGGCCAGCATGGCTCCGGACGGCAGCAACCGGGCGTTGACCCGGATGGTCGCCTGGCCAAGGGCCTTGGCCAACCAGGCGTCAAAGGCCTTGGCCAGTTTTTCCTCGGTGAGCCGGGCTTCGACCCGGGCGTAGGCCTTGGCCGGATCGGGCATGGCGGCGGGCGTGCGTTCCACGAGCACCAAGGCAACATGTTCACGGCCCATGGCCAGGGGGGCGGTCGCCTCGCCGGGCTTCTTGCCGCGCAGGGCGTCGCGCCAGGCCTGGGGCAGCCCGGCTTCGGGCATCACCGCCTCCACGCCAAGCGAAGCTTCGCCTTGCCCGGACTTGCGCGCCGCGACCAGGGCCGCCTTGACCGCTTCGGCGTCGCGGCCGGACACCACCCGCAGCGTCACCATGGCCGGCCGGGCAAAGGCAGCCTGGTGTTCCTTATAATAAGCGGCCGCCTCGGACACGCCCACCCGCTGGCCGGGCAACAGCACGTCCTGGCGAAATTTTTCCAAAGCCAGTCGGTCAGCCAGCATCTCCCGCCAGCGGGCCAGGTCGATGTGCTCCTCAAGCAACATGCGCTCGAAGGCTTCGCCCGGATAATCGGCCCGCACGACGGCCTCGGCTTTTTCCAGCTCCCCTGGCGTGGGGGCCTGGCCCAGGCGCTGCAGTTCCTGGCGCACCAGCCTGGCAACGACCGCGTCGGCCAGGGCGGTTCCAAGGCCGGCGCGCAGATCCTCGACAGCCGGATTGTCGATTGTGGGTTGGGTGATGCGGCTGACGTCGTTTCGGATTTCCAGTTCAGCCAGTCGGATGGGCGAACCGTTGACCACGGCCACCACCCCCGGCTCGTCAGCCTGTTCGCGGCCGCAGGCCCAAAGGACAAAAACCAGAACCAGGGCGGCCGCCAGACCCAGGCCCCGGCCAAGCCGCCCTGTCATGCCCCCTCCCCTTCGCCCAGGCCGGCCAGTTCGCCGGACCAGACGGCGATGGCTTCGGGCAGGGGCAAAGCGGCGTCAAGGGGCAGCACGATCTTGCCCGGCGGGAGCAGGCGCACGGCCGGATGGGCGGCCACGAACGCAACCAAGCGTTCGGTGGAAACCGACGCGCCCTCGGCTTCGAAGGCCACGGTCAGGCGCGTGGGCGCGATCTCGGCCTTGGTCGCGCCAAGGCGTCCGAGCACCTGCTTGAAGGCCAGGACGGCCCGGAAATTGTCCACCTCGGCCGGGGGCGGGCCAAAGCGGTCGCGCATCTCGGCGGCGATCTCGGCCAGCCGCTCCTCGGTCCTGGCCGTGGACAAGGCCTTGTACAGGCGCAGGCGATCGGAGGCCTCGGGCACGTAGCGCTCGGGGATGCGGGCGGCGATGCCCAGGGTCAGCTCGGTCTCGATGCGCTCCTTGATAGGCTCGCCCTTGAGCCGCCGCACTTCCTCGGCCAACATTTCGAGGAACATGTCGAGGCCAATGCGGGCGATATGGCCGGACTGGGCCTCGCCCAGGATGTTGCCGGCCCCGCGCAGGCGCAGGTCCTCCATGGCCACCTGGAAGCCGGCCCCGAGGTAGTCCATGTCGAGGATGACGCGCAGGCGCTTGCGGGCCAGCTCCGGCACCTTCTCGATGCTCGGCACGACAAAATAGGCATAGGCTTGGCGCGGCGAACGCCCCACCCGGCCGCGCAGCTGATAGAGCTGGCCCAGGCCGAACATGTGGGCGTTGTCCACGATCAACGTGTTGGCCCGGGGGAAATCCAGGCCGGATTCGATGATGGAGGTGCACACGAGGATGTCGGTCTCGCCGTGCCAGAAGCCGTGCATGGCCTCTTCCAGGGCGGTCTCCGACATCTGGCCGTGGGCCATGGCCACCTTGGCCCCGGGGGCCAGGGTCTTGACGTAGGCGGCCACGTCCTCCAGGCCCTGGACCCGGTTGTGGACCCAGAACACCTGGCCCTGGCGTTCGAGCTCGCGGCGCAGCACCTCGCGCAAAAAGCCCTCGTCGCGCTCGACCAGGGCGGTTTCCACGGTCTTGCGGTCCGGCGGCGGTGTCTCGATGACGGACAGGCCGCGCACGCCGGACAGGGACAGTTGCAGGGTGCGCGGAATGGGCGTGGCCGTCAGCGTCAGGGCGTCGATGTTTTTCTTAAACGCCTTGAGTCGTTCCTTGTGCTTGACGCCAAAGCGCTGCTCCTCGTCGAGAATGAGCAGGCCGATGTTGGGGATGGCCACGTCGGAAGACAGGATGCGGTGGGTGCCGACCAGGATGTCCACCTCGCCGCGAGAGACGGCCTCCAGCACCACCTTGCGCCGCTTGGGCGAGACAAAACGCGAGAGCATCTCCACCCGCACCGGAAAGCCTTCCAGCCGGGCGGCGAAATTCTGGTAGTGCTGCTCGGCCAGGACCGTGGTCGGGCAGAGCATGGCCACCTGCTTGCCGTCGAGCACCGCCCGGAAGGCGGCCCGCAAGGCCACCTCGGTCTTGCCGAAGCCCACGTCGCCGCACACCAGACGGTCCATGGGCTCGGGTCTCTCCATGTCGGCCAGAACCTCGCCGATGGCCCGTTCCTGATCCGGCGTTTCCTCGAAGCCGAAGGTGGCCTCGAATTCCAGATACAGTTCGTTGGTGGGGCCGTAGGCGTAGCCCTTGGCCACCTGCCGGTAGGCGTACATCTCGACCAGATCGGCGGCGATGCGCTCCACGGCCTTCTTGGCCCGCTCGCGCACGGACTTCCAGCGCGCCCCGCCCAGGCGGTCAAGCGGCGGCGAGAGCCCTTCGGGGCCCTTGTAGCGTTGCAAAAGGCCCAGGCGGTCGGCCGGCAGATAGAGCTTGTCCTCGTCGGCGAAGACCAAAAGCAGGTAATCGCCGCCGGTGGCGTCCACGGTCATGCGGGTGAGCCCCTCGAAGGTGGCCACGCCGTAGTCGCGGTGGACGACCAGATCGCCGGGCCGGATGTCGTCGAAGGAGGCCAGGCCCTTGAAGTCCTTGTCGGCCCGCTCGGAACCGCCCTTGGCCGACTCGGGATGCAGGATGTCCTCGGCCAGGATGCGGGTGTCGCGCCAGGCAAGCTCCATGCCGTGGCGAAGCGGCGAGAGCAGCGCGAAAAGCCCGGTCTCGTCCGGATTGTACCCAGTGCGAAAGACCAGCCCCTCGGGCTCGATCATTTGCAGGAATTTCTTGCGCGACCGTTCGCCGTGGAAGGACAGGATGGTCTGGCCGTGGCCGTTCCATTCCTTGAGGGCGGCGACCAGGGTGGTCCAGGGGCGCTTGTCCGAGCCGGGCTTCCAGAAGAGGTCGCCAAAGCGTTCGAGGGCCTTTTCCGGCAGATCCGGGCCATGGCGGCCCCGGCCCATGACCAGGTCTTCGAACAGGATACGCCGGCCGGCCACCAGGGACTTGCGGGCCATGTTCTCGGGCCACAAGATCCGGGAGTTCGGCCAAGAATGGCCAAGCTCCTTGGTTTCGGCCTCGAAAAAGCGCCGCCAGGCGTGTTCGGCCTCTTCCAGGCGCTCCTTGACCTTGGTGGGGTCGCACACAAGATAGGCCGCGCCTTGGGGAAACCAGGCCGAAAGCTCCACCGGTTTTTCGTAGAAAAGCCCGGGCCAGATGCCGCCGTCGCGGACTTGCAGGGCGTTTTCCAGGCGCTGCTTGGCGGCCCGGTGCAGTTCGCCCGTGCCGGCGATGGTCTCCCACAGGGTCCGGGCCTCGTCCATGAAGGTTTCGGACAAGACGGCCGGGGCGGCCGGGATGAGGGAAGCTTCGGGGAGTTCGGCCAGGGAGCGCTGGGTGCCGGCGTCGAAACGGCGCACGGCTTCCAGGACGTCGCCGAAAAATTCCAGCCGCAGCGGACTTTCATAGCCCGGCGGAAAGATGTCGAGGATGTCGCCGCGCAGGGCGAATTCGCCGGGGTTAGCCACCATGGGCGAGCGTTTGTAGCCCCACAGCACGGCCTGTTCGGCGATGAGGTCCCGGGGCAGTTCCTCGCCCACGGCGACGTTTAAGATGTTGCCTTCCAGGGCGCGCGGCGGCGGCCATTTGGGCAGCAGGTTGTCGGCGGTGACCAGCAGCACGCGCGGTCCCTTGCCCATGGCGGCAAAGGCCAGAAAGGCCATGCGCCGAGCCCAGAACGCGCCGCTTGGCCGGCCCGGGGCGTAAGACGGCAGCATGGCGTAGGACGCGCCCCACAGGGTCCCTGGCGAGGGCGGGGCCAGCATGTCAAGCAGTGCGGCAATGCGCGAAAGCTCGTGGACGCCCGGGGCCACGACCACGGCGGATTGCCCCCGGGCCAGGGCCTGGGCGGCGAGATAGGCCAGGGTGGCCGGCCCGCTTTTATAGACCGAGGCGGAATCGCTGGCGGCGAGGAGTTCGGCGATGGGCGAAGCTGTGCGGGACAAGATGGTCCTCGTGAAGAAAATACGGGATGGCCGCCGCCACGGACGTGACGGCGGCCGTAACCGCGTAACGGATTGCGTCGAGCCGCCCGAAACCGGACCGACGGAATGCCCCCGGCGCCGGCCTGACCGGCCATGGGGGCGAGCCGGCTTTAGAAGGAACCGAGCATGTCCCGTTCTTCGCCGGAAAGCAGCTTGTTGAGGTCGAGCAGGATGAGCAGCCGATCCTCGAGCTTGCCCACGCCGCTGATGTATTCGGACTCCAGGCCCGAAACGACGGGTGGCGGCGGCTCAACCGTGCTGGCGGGTATGCGCAGCACCTCGGAAACGGAATCGACCACAAACCCGACGATCATGTTGTTGATCTCGATGACGATGATGCGGGTATGCTTGTCGTGGTCCCGTGTGGTCAGGCCAAAGCGCCGCCGGAGATCGATGATGGGTATGACCTTGCCCCGCAGGTTGATGACACCCTCGACGAACTCGGGGGCGCGCGGGACCTTGGTGATATCCATCATGCGGATGATCTCCTGCACGCTGAGGATATCGACGCCAAATTCCTCCTCGCCAATACTGAACGTGACGAGTTGGAGGAGTTCGGCATCCTGTTTCTTGAGGGTTTCCTCCATGCGGCAAGCTCCCGTTTATAGTGTGGCCGCGCCTGGGGCGGCAAAATGCGTCGCTATAGCAACTCTTACGAAAAGCGCCCACAAAGCGCAAGGCCGATACGCGGTCCGGCCCCAAAAACGCGCCGTGACGTGGCAACGCCGCCGCCAGAGCGGCGTCAGGGCAAGGGAAAAATCACTCTCCGGCGTCCGTTCCGGCTTCGTGTTGGCGTTCCTCTGGGGTCATGCTCCAGAACGGAAAACCGTCCTTGGTGCGGCGGACCTTGAGTTGGACGTCGTCGCCTTTCTTGACCTTGACGGCCATGAGCACGTCCTGGCCGTCGAACTCGGCCCAGGCCCCGGCCGCCTTGACCTGATCGCCTTCCTTGAGGCCGATGGAGGCCAGATCAACGAACTCCTTGGGGCCAAGATGCACGATTTCCAAGGTTTTGTCTTTCTTGTCCTCGACCTGCAAGGCCACGCCCGTAGCCATGCCCGGCAACGGCACGATGTCGTAAATCTTGACCACCCGCCCCTTGACGGCGTCGGCTTCCTTGGGATCGAACATCTTGTCGTAGGCCCCGCCCCGCTCCCAGCCCCGGATGTTGGGGTTGGCCTTGGGGCCGGCCTGAGCCAGACCGACCAGAAGCGCCAAAACCACAACCGTCAGCATCGCCAGTTTCCGCATACCCCGCTCCCTTGCTTGTGGATACGCGCCGCGTGGGCGCGCCCCTGCCGCGTTACGGCAGGCCGCCCGTCGCGTCAATACGTGAACTGCCCATCCTCGTAGATGGTCACGTCGCTGCCGTCGGCAAGATGGGCGCGCACCCGTTTGGGCTCGGTATTGACGAGATCCCAATGCAGGGCCGAATCGTTAAAGCCGAGCTCGGCTTTCCTGGCGGCGTCGAGGCTGGCCGGGTCGCCGTCGTAGGTGTCGGAATAGGAGCTTCCCACGGCCACATGGCAGTTGCCGTTGGAGCCGCCGAAGTTTTCATCATACAGCGTATTGGCCATGAACTTGTCGATGCGGGAAAAACGCCGGTCGGTCAGGGAAAATTCGCCGATGCGCGAGGCCCCGGGGTCCATGGCCAGCTGTTTGCGCACGAACTGCTCGCCCTGCTCGGCCGAGACGTCCGCCACCTGGCCGTCCTTGAAGGTCAGGCGCACCCCGGAGACGAGGTTGCCGCTGCGGTACGACGGCTGGTCGGCGAAATAGCGCCCGGACACGCCGCGCCAGTCGGGCGAGGTAAAGATTTCGAAGCTCGGGATGTTGTGGCCGGAAAGCCCGAGCCAGCGGCGGCGCTCGCCGACGCTCACCTTGAGGTCCACGCCGGCCGATTCCACATGGAGGTAGTCGGCCTTGATGCTGCCAAGCCAGGCCTTGATCTCCCGGACTTCTTCATACAGCGCCCGCCAGCGGGCCACGGGGTCCGGGTCCTTGAGGAAACAGGCGGCCACGACCTGGGCGGCGTAGTCCTTTTTCGACAGCCCGGCCTTGGCGGCCAGTTCGGCCGTGGGATACAGGCACAGCGTCCAGCCGAATTCGCCGCGTTCCTCCCGGCGCACCAAAATGTCGCGAAGGGGCTTGCGGGCCACGGCGGCGGCGGCGATGCGCTTGGGGTCCACGCCGCTTAGATGCGTCAGGCTGTCCGGGCCGAGCAGATGCATGGCCCCATGGAGATTTTCGTGGAGTTCGGCTTGTCCCGGAGCCTGGAACACGAGCTGGGCCTCGTCGGCCTTGCCGTAAAAGGCGCTTTCCATGGCCGGGGTGAGCGTCAGGCGCGGCACGGGATTGATGCCGCGCTCCAGCAGCTTGGCGTAGACGGCCTCGGCCAGCTTCAGGGCGGCCAGTTCGTATTGGACAAGCACCACGTCGCCGGGCTTGTAGGGTTCGGTGCGGGAGGTGAAAAGCCCCCAGACCAGGACGTCGGCGTATTTATCGAGTTGCGGTCGCGTCAGCACGGCGGTTATTCCTTTTTTTCAAGGCTATACCCCAAAAAGCGGCCGGGCGGCAAGAACGGGCGGCAGGCCACGTTGCCCCTTGCTTTTTGGGAAAAAACCATCTACCTAACCCCGTTCACGATAACGCGACCATTCGGCCGCGTCCATGGGGCGCGCCGTCAGGAGGATACTGTTTATGGCCAAAGAAGGCGCCATCGAGGTCGACGGCGTGGTGCAGGAAGCCCTGCCCAACGCCATGTTCCGCGTCGAGCTGGAAAACGGTCACGAAGTGCTGGCCCACATTTCCGGCAAAATGCGCAAGTTCTACATCCGCATCCTGCCCGGCGACCGGGTCAAGGTCGAGCTTTCGCCCTACGACCTCACCCGCGGCCGCATCACCTACCGCCTCAAGTAGCCCGCCGACCGCCGACTCACGGGCCGCGCCTTTCGGGGCGCTTCCCGCTCCCAAGCAGCCAAGGCCCGCAAGGCTATTACGGATTTCGCGCACGGGACGCCAGCCACGCCGCCCTCCCCTGTCGATGGACGGCGCGGCCCCGGGGGCTGCCCGAGGCCGCGCCCTTGGCCTGAAGCCTACAATTCCGAGAGCAGCTCCAGCATCTCCCGGTCCAGGGTCGTGATCCGCTGGCGCAGTTCCGCCTGTTCCTCGGACGGGCGCTCGGCCAGATCCTTGGCCTTGCCGCGCAGCCGGGCCAGCCGCCCTTCCATCTCGGCGAACAGCACTTCCCAGTCGATGTGCGGGTGGGCCTTTTCGGCGTCCACCGCCACCATCGGTTCGGCCCCTGGCGTGAGCGTGTATTCCTCAAGGTACTGCGGGATGCGCACCTTGACCCCGAAACGCTGGCGGATCAGCCCAGCCAGGGTCTCCAGGGCCTTTTGCTCGCCGTGGACCAGAAACACCTGCGGGTGGTTGACCTTGAAATGCGACAGCCAGGCGAGAATCTGGCTCTGGCCGGCGTGGGAAGAAAAGCCGCCGATGGTGTAGACCTTGGCGTTGACCGCCACTTCCTCGCCGAGGATGCGGATCATCTTCGCGCCGTCCACGATCTTGCGGCCGGGCGTGCCCATGGCCTGGAAACCGACGAAAACGATGCCGGCCTCGGGACGCCACAGGTTGTGGCGCAGATGGTGCTTGACGCGCCCGGCGTTGCACATGCCGCTGGCGGCGATGACGATGGCCGGGCCCTTGAGTTCGTTGATCTCGCGGGACTGGTCGGTGGTCTGGGTGAAGCGGAGGTTGGGCAGCGACAGCGGGTCCTCGCCCCGGTCGTAGTAGGCCCGGGTCTCGGCGTCGAGGTAGGCCGGGTTGCGCCGGAAGATCTCGGTGGCCTTGATCGCCAGCGGGCTGTCCACGAAGACCGGCAGGTCGGCCGGGATACGGTCTTCCTTGAGCAGCAGATGCAGGCAGAACAGCATTTCCTGGGTACGTTCCACGGCAAAGGCCGGGATGATGATCTTGCCGCCCCGGGCGTAGCTCTCGCGGATGGCCTGGGCCAGCTCCTCGCGGCTGTCCTGGGGGTTTTTGTGGTCGCGGTCGCCGTAAGTGCCTTCCAGGAACAGGTAGTCAGACTCCACCGGCTTGTCCGGATCGTTGACAAGCAGCTGGTCGGGCCGGCCGAGGTCGCCGGAAAAGAGCATCCGCGTGCGTTTGCCGTTGCCGTTAAGCGACAGCTCGATAAAGGCCGAGCCGAGAATATGGCCGGCGTCGTGGTAGACGGCGGTGATGCCCGGGGCCGGCGAGAAGGGTTCACCGTAGGGGACGGGGGTCAACAAGGCGGCGGCGGCCAGGGCGTCGGCCTTGGTGTAGAGGGCTTCCACGGTCCGGCCGCCATGGCGGCGGCTTTTGCGGCTGGCCCATTCGGCTTCCATCTCCTGAATGTGGGCGCTGTCCTCCAACATGATGGAGAGCAGCTCCTTGGTCGGCGGCGTGCAATAGATCTTGCCGCTAAAGCCGGTCTTGACCATGCGCGGCAGGAGCCCCGAGTGGTCGATATGGGCGTGGGTGACCAGGAAGAAATCGATGTTGCGGGGCTTGTAGACCGAGGTGTCGAGGTTTCGGCGCTCGATGACCTCGTTGCCCTGGTGCATGCCGCAGTCGATGGCGAAGCGGGCCGCGGCGGTCTCGATAAGGTGGCAGGAACCGGTGACGGTGCCGGCCGCGCCGAGGAACTTGACCTTCATGGTGCCTCCGGGTGCGGCCGGCGGGGCGGCCGCGTCTTGATAATAAACGCCTTTGCGGGCAAGACCGGCAAACGGTAGGCCGTTTGCCGGAGGACGCCGTGTACCCCGTTCGGCCGCCGCTGAAAAGGCCCTGCCCGGAAATCAGCCAAAGGAGCGCCCATGTCCGCCTCGCGCCAATACTTGATCAACGACCTGTCCATGTCGGAATCCTGGCGGCTTTTCAAGATCATGGCTGAAATCGTCGACGGATTCGAGCAGCTTGGAGAATTGAAACCGGCCGTGTCCATCTTCGGCTCGGCCCGGATAGGCCCCGATGAGCCGCTCTACGCCGAGACGTCCAAGCTCGCCCACATGCTCTGTCAGGCCGGCTATTCGGTCATCACCGGCGGCGGGCCGGGACTCATGGAAGCGGCCAACAAGGGGGCCTACGAATGCGGCGGCGAGTCGGTGGGCCTGCACATCCACCTGCCCCTGGAGCAGCAGCCCAACAAGTTCCTGACCATCCGCAGCGACTACCGCTATTTCTTCATCCGCAAGCTCATGTTCATCAAGTACGCCATGGCCTACATCGCCATGCCCGGCGGCTTCGGCACCCTGGACGAGCTGAGCGAGGCCTTGGTGCTCATCCAGACCCGGCGCATCAAGCCCTTCCCCATCATTTTTATGGGCAAAGCCTTCTGGGGCGGGCTCATCGACTGGTTCAAAGGCACGCTGCAAGAGCGGGGGTTCGTCTCGGCCGAGGACATGGAGCTTTTTACCGTTCTCGACACGCCGGAAGAGGCCGTGGCCTACATCCGGCGGCACGTCATCATCTAACCTTTAGAGGACGCTCCAGGATACCATGAAGATTTACGCCGATGCCGACGCCCTGCCCACGCCCATCAAGGACATCTTGTGCCGGGCGGCCATGCGACGGGGCATTTCTCTCGTGCTCGTCGCCAACAAGGCCCTGCGCTTCCCCGAGTCGCCCCATATCGCGGCCGTGCGGGTGGGCCAGGGCTTCGACGTTGTTGATGGGGTCATCGTCGAACGCGTGGCGTCCGGCGACTTGGTCATTACGGCCGACATTCCGCTGGCCGCCCAGGTGGTGGAGAAGGACGCCCATGCCCTGAATCCGCGCGGGGAGCGCTACACCCGCGACAACATCCAGGGCAAGCTGGCCATGCGGGGGCTGCTCTCGGAGCTGCGCGACTCGGGGGTGGTCACCGGCGGCCCGCCGCCCCTGTCCAACCGGGACCGGGAGGCGTTCGCCAGGGAACTGGAGATGATTCTGCAACGGCACGGGCCAGGAAGCCAAGTTTGAAGCCGGCTGTCGCAGGACTGAAGCCGGCAGCGAAAGCTCTTTTTCGCCGCGATGTTCCTTTGAGAGCGCCGCATCAAGCCGGCTAAAATCCAACGGACGATTATCCCTGCCAAGGTTTCGCCACTGGGGACAGAAAGCCCCGGCCGTCGCAACGATCGGGGCTTTGCCTTTTATGGCTGCCGCCGGGGCGTGCTGGTCACGCAGGTGCTGGCTTGTCGCGGGAGGCGACGATTTGAGGCCTCGGGGCATGCATCAAGAAATCAGACCCGCCGGCGGCGGCATCCTCCCGGACCAATTCAAAAATAATTTTGTCTTGTCTTGTTCAAGGCGCAACGCCGCAAGCCTCGTCCTTCGCGAGGATACTGCTTGGCGATCACGAAACAAACTTTACTCGTGTTACGTTTACAAAAACCAACCGCAAGTCCATGATGCACTTCACAACGGGCTTCGATTTTCACCCTCAACGAAGTAACTGGGGAGCGCCCATGAACATGTACACGACGGACTTGGCAGGTTGGCTGCGGACATGCGGACCGGATTGCTCCAATGACGCGCATTGCCTTGAACAGGCGGTACTCACAGTCGGCAAGCGATTCGGCAAATATCGGGCGCAAGAGGATGACGGCCTGGTATTTCTCGCCAGGGCTGAAATGCCGATGCGACTGTGCCTGCGCTGCGCCGACGACGTCGACGATCTCCTGCGCTTGCTGCGGATTCCCTACCGGTTCGAGCTAAACGCCCAGCGGGAGCTCGACAAGGCCCGACTGGCCCCCAATCGCCCCAAGGTCGTGTCCATCCAGGGCTGCCGGGGCAACTGTCGCCAGCGAGACGTGGTCGAGGCATGCTGAGTTCGGCCGGGATGTCGGCCTGGCCGGCCTTCATCCGCAAGGTCGTCGACGCGGGGCCGGCCGTTGATTTGCCGTGGCCGCCAGGAAAACTGGACCAGTTTTGTATTATGCTTTAATTGATACAACAAAGGACATTTGTCACAATCTTCCCAGGTTGAGACTGGTGCTCCTCACTGCATTTGGAATGCGTCAAACCCCTGCCGTGTTGTCGCGGCGGGGGTTTGGTGTTTTCGGGCGGAGCAAAAAATGATCCTGCACCGGCGCGGGCCGTCCTGACGCGCCCGATCCGCCGACATGACAAAGCCCCGGCCGTCGCGACGACCGGGGCTTTGCGTTTATTTCGAGTGCCGCCGGAGCGGGCCGGCGCGAAACCTAGCCTTCGTAGTACGACCGCAGATGCTGGCTGCGCACAGGATGGCGCAGCTTGCGCAGGGCCTTGGCCTCGATCTGCCGAATGCGCTCACGGGTGACGTTAAAAAGCTTGCCCACTTCCTCAAGGGTGTGGTCCGACTTCTCACCAAGCCCGAAACGCTTGCGCAGCACCTGCTCCTCGCGCGGGGTCAGGTCGGAAAGCACTTTGCCGATCTGCTCGCCAAGCTTGGTGTTGACCACTTCCTCGGCCGGAGCCAGGGCCTTTTTGTCCTCGATGAAGTCGCCCAGGCTCGAATCCTCTTCGTCGCCGATGGGCGTTTCCAGCGAAATCGGCTCCTTGGCGATCTTGAGAACCTTTTTGACCTTTTCCAGCGGATAATCCATGCGCTCGGCGATCTCTTCCGGGGTCGGATCGCGGCCGAGCTCCTGGACCAGATACCGCGAGGTGCGAATCAGCTTGTTGATGGTCTCGATCATGTGCACCGGGATGCGGATGGTGCGGGCCTGGTCCGCGATGGCGCGGGTGATGGCCTGGCGTATCCACCAGGTGGCGTAGGTCGAGAACTTGTAGCCTCGCTGATACTCGAACTTGTCCACGGCCTTCATAAGGCCGATGTTGCCTTCCTGGATGAGATCGAGAAACTGCAGACCGCGGTTGGTGTACTTCTTGGCGATGGACACGACCAGGCGCAGGTTGGCCCGGATCAGTTCCTGCTTGGCGCGCTGGGCGGCGTTGTTGCCGCGCTTGATGCGCCACAGCACCTCTTCGAGCTCATGGACATTGTGGCAACACTTGTCCTGAAGCCGAACGAGAATCTCCATCTTGGCCGAGAGCATTTCCTTGAAGGAAAACAACTCTTCCACGGTCAGCCCCAGCGACTCGGCGGCAATCATGGGATTGACCTCCCGGGCGTCGAGCTGGGCGAACATCTCCTGGATTTCGGACTGGGACTTGCCGACCGACAGAATATAGGCCGAGAGGTCGCGCTGACAGTTGTGCATCTGACGCACATAGTCCTCGACGATCTCGATGATGCGGTCGATAAGCGTCTTTTCGAGTTTGATGTCGCGCAGGCGGGTCACGATCTCGTCCTTGAAGACCATGATCTCCTTCTGGATGCCGGCCACCCGCTTGTCCACGCAGGCGCACTGGTCGAACTTCGAGTAGACCTTGCGTTTCTTGCGAAACGCCGTCTTGACTTCCTCAAGGAGGAAAATGACCCGCTGGCGCTGGTTCATCTCGTCCTCGGAGGGATCGTCTTCCTCGATGGTCTTGACCACGTCCTTGAGCTTGATGCGGCCGATTTTCAGATCCTCGCCGACCTGGATGAGCTCTTCCACGGCCACCGGCACTTCGACCAGGGCGTAGAGGACTTCCATTTCGCCGTTTTCGATCTTCTTGGCGATGACCACCTCGCCCTCGCGGTCGAGCAGCGGCACCGCGCCCATCTCGCGCAAGTACATGCGCACCGGGTCGGTGCTGCGGGACGAATAGTCGAGGGAATCCTCGCTTTCGGTCAGTTCCAGATCGGCGTCCGGGGCGTCGTCTGGCTCGGCGGCGGCCACTTCGATCTTGCGGCCGTCCTTGTCGGTGTCCACGAGGTTGATGTCGAGCTGATCGAAGATGGCAATGACCTCTTCGAGCTGCTCGGGGTTGTTCACCTCGGAAGGCAGGGCCTTGTTCACCTCGTCGAAGGTGAGAAAGCCTTTTTGCTTGCCTTTGATGATGAGGCTTTTGATCTGTTGGATCTCTTTGAGATTACTCATCTCCCCTCCCGGAAAGGGCTTGCAGTTCCCCGAGAAGCCGCAGGGCTTCCTCGCTGTCTCCCCGTTGCTGGGCCAGACGGATGGCGTCCATGACGGCCCGCCGCCGGTCGCTCTCCCGCGCCTCATGGAGAAATACGCAAAGTTCCTCGAAAAACGCCGCCGCGTCCGCATCGGACACGGGCGGTTCCATCTGCGCCTTGGCCCAAAAGGCGGTTTCGGGCTCGGTCAGGCGCGCCTCGGACTCGTCCGCGACCAATCCGGCGAGTCTGGCGAAAAACATCCGGGCGTCGGCGTTGCCCAAAAGTTCGCCCGCCCCGGCCTCGGCCAAGTGCGCCGCATAGTCCGGCCGGCGCACGACAAACGACAAAATCTGGGCGTCGCGCGGGGCCAGCTCCCAGGCCGGCTGGCGCGGCGCGGCCGCCTCGCCCGGCCGAGGCCCGGGGGCCGGCCTCTTGGCCGGTCGGGAAAGCAGCCGGCGCAGTTCGGCCTCGGCCAGCCCCAGCCCAGAGGCCACGCGGGGAATAAACAGCGCCCGCAGGCCCTCGTCGGCCAGGCCCCCCAAAAACTCCCCGGCCCAGGCCACAATCTCCCGGGGGGCATAGGTCTCGCGCACCATGCGCAGACAGAAATTGAGCCCGTCCTCGGCCCGCTCCAGACAGGCCTCGAAGCCGTCGCGCCCCTTAGCATGGAGCAGGCTGTCCACGTCCTCGCCGTCAGGCAAGGGCACCACGCGGCAGGCTCCGCCCAGGGTCAAAAGCATCTGGGCCGCTCGCACGGCCGCCTTGCGGCCCGGCGCGTCGCCGTCAAAGACCAGATCGACCCGGGGGGCGAACCCGCTTAAGCGCTTGGCCTGCTCATGGGTCATGGCCGTTCCCAGCACCCCGCAGGCCTCGCCGTAGCCGAACTGGTGCAAGGTGATGACGTCGAGATAGCCTTCGCTCAAAAGCGCCCGCCTGGTCTTGGCCATGACCGGCCGGGCCTCGAACAGTCCGTAAAGATGCTGCCCCTTGGTGTAGATGGGGGTTTCGGCGCTGTTTAAATACTTCGGGTCGCCCTCGCCCATGACCCGGCCGCCAAAAGCGATGACCCGGCCGCCGCCGTCGCGGATGGGGAACATGAGCCGGCCGCGAAACCGGTCCCAGGTGCGCCCGTTTTTGCCCTGGGTCAAAAGGCCGGCGATGATGGCCGAATCGTCGTCAAAGCCCTTGCGGCGCAGTACGCTCTGCAGGCCCTGCCAGCCCTCGGGACTCACGCCCAGGGAAAACCGCTCGATCATCTCGGCGCTGACCCCGCGCCTTTCCAGGTACTCCCGGGCGACCCGGCCTTCGTTCTGGCCGAGCAGATAGCGGAAATACCGGTCGGCCAGCTCATGCATGGCCAGGCAGGCGTCGCGCTCGCGCTTCTTGGCCGCCGCGCGCGGATCGCTGCGTGCCCGGCCGAGATCGACCCCCACTTCGGAAGCCAGCCGCTCCAGCCCTTCGCGAAACTCCAGGCCGTTTATGCGGCAAAAAAAATCAATGACGTCCCCCGAGGCCTGGCACCCGAAACAGTGAAAAAAGCCTTTGTCGGGATGGACGTTAAACGACCCCTTGGTCTCCTGGTGAAACGGACAAGGCCCCACCAGCCGGCTGCCGACCGGCCGCAGGGTCACGTAACGCCCCACGATTTCGGCGATGTTGGCCCGGGCCTTGACCGCCGCCACGGCCCCGGAATCGTTTTTCATCGCACCCGGCCAGACAAACGTTGCAAGCGGCCCGGGGCCGCCCAAGGGTTGTCCGCTCCCGCCGGCGAAGCGAACAAGAAATATCGACGCTTATTTCAGCGTCACCATGGTCATGCCATCGCCGCCCCGATCCTCGGGAGCGATGGCAAAGGACGCGACCTGGGGGTGGTCCCTCAGCATCCGATGCACCTCGCGCCGCAGCGCCCCGGTGCCCCGGCCGTGGATGACCTCCAGTTCGCCATGCCCGCGCAACAGCGCGGTGTCGATAAAAGCCAAAAGCTCGCTTTCGGCGGCGTCGGCGCGCATCCCCCGCAAATCGACCACCAAGCCCAGTCCCTTGGCCTCCGAGGCCGTCGGGGTCACGACGGTTCCGCCTCCGGCCTTGGCCGGCTTGCCGTCGGCCGCAGCCAGATCGGCCACGTTCACCCACAAGCTCACGCCGCCTATATCGACCTTGGCGGCTTGCCGCTTGAGGTCTTTTTCCCGCACCACGCCGATTTTGTTCCAGCTCGTCACCCGAACCGAGTCGCCGGGGGCGACGGCGGCCAGATCAAAGGCCGCAGCCGGGGCCTCGGCTTCGGCTCCCCCGGTCAATTCGTTGCTTTCATCAATAAGTCTTTTGCGAACATCGGCAAGGGCCTTTTGCGCTTCCTTGCGTCCCAGGCGTCCGGCCTCGTGGCGGCGCACGATGTCGCGGGACTGCTCGCGGATTTCCTCCACCAGCTTGTCCTGGGCTTTTCTCAAGTTGTCCTTGAGCTTTTGGATCTTGCCTTCCTCGGCCTGCCGTTTGGCGGCGATGGCCTCCAGCTCGTGTTCGCGACGCAAGGCCAGGTCGTTTAGGCGGTCGAACACCAGCCCGGTGTCGTTGCCGTCCAGGAGCAGATAGCGGTTGGCCCGCTCCAGAATATCCTCGGGCAGACCGTGTTCCCGGGCCACGTCCAGGGCGATGGACGCCCCGACCTGATCGTAGGCCAGGCGGTAGAGCGGCTTTTTCGTGGCCGGATCAAAGAGCATGCAGGCGGCGCGCACCCCGTCCCGGGACAGGCCGTAGGCCTTGAGCGCCGGAAAGTGCGTGGCGGCGGCCAGATAGGCCCCCCGGTCAAGCAGGCCGTCCACCACGGCCTGGGCCAGGGCCGCGCCCTGGGACGGGTCGGTGCCGGCCCCGAATTCGTCGAGGAGCACCAAGGTGTCGGCGTCGATGTCCGGCCAGACGCGCGAGAGGTGGCGAATCTGGGCCGTGAAGGTGGACAGATGGTCCTCAAGGCTTTGCTCGTCGCCGAGAAAGACGAAAATCTTGGCGAAAAAGGGCAGGCTGCTGCCCTCCCCGGCCGGCACGGGCAACCCGGACAGCGCCATGGCGGCCAGCAGTCCCAGGGTTTTGAGGCACACGGTCTTGCCGCCGGCGTTGGCGCCGGTGACGATGAGCGCCCGCTGGTCGGGAGCCAGCTCCAGGTCCTGGGCCACGGCGGAATCCGGGCCGGCCAGGGCCAGCAGCGGATGGCGGGCGGCCAGCAAACGCACGGCCCGGCCCTGGGCGACCTCGGGCAGCGTGCCGCCAAAGGCGTCGCACAGGGCGGCCTTGGCCCACAGCACGTCGCAATCGACGAGCAGGCGGTAGGACGCCCCCACTTCCCGGCGCTCGTCCCGAGCCAGGCCGGTCAGGAAGGCCATGACCCGGGCCTCGGCCTCGCGCTCCTCATTTTTGAGTTCCTGGAGGCGGTTGTTGATCTCCACCAGGAAAAAGGGCTCCACGTAAATGGTTTCCCCGGTCTGGGAATAGTCGTGGATGACGCCGGGCAGGCGGCCCTTGAAATTGGCTTTAAGCGGCAGGACGTAGCGGTCCGAGGAGATGGTGACGTAGTCGTCCTGCAAAAGCGGCCCCATCTCGCGCTCGGAGATGAACTCCTTGACCTTGTTCAGGATGGTCTGGTGGATGGAGCGGATCTCCTGGCGCACGGAGAAAAGCTCGGGCGAGCTTTCGTCCTTGAGGCGTCCGTCCGGGGCCAGACAGCGGGCCAGGGCTGCCTGGGTCTTTTTGGCCCAGGGCGTGCGGTAAACGATGCCGCCCAGAACGGAGTCGCCTTCCTCGCGGCCCAGGGCCTCGCGCAGGGCGGCCACGCGCGAGAGCACATGGGAAAGGGCGACCAGCGCATCGAGGTCAAGGACGCGGCGTTCGCTTTCGAGCACGGCGAAAAGCGGCTCGATGTCGGGAAAAGCGGTGAATTCGAAGGCCCGGTCGCGGCGCAGCTCAAGGGCCTCGGCGAGCTTGCGCTGTTCCGTGGCCAAACGCGCGGCATCGCCCATGGGCGCAAGCACCCGACAGGCGGCGGCAGCCGGTTCCGAGGCGGCATAGCCGGCCAACCGGTCCAAAACCTTCGGAAACTCCAGCAACGATAGAGTTCTGGATTCCATAAGAAAATGTGGATTCGGGGAGGTCAGGAAGCGAGGCGCGCCTTGACGGCGTCGCTGACCCGCTTGCCGTCGACCCGCCCCTTGTGGGCGGCCAGCACCGCCTGCACGACCTTCCCCATGTCCTTCATGGAGGCGGCGGCGAGGTCGGCCACGGCGGCGTTGACGGCGGCGGCAAGCTCGTCGTCGGTCAAGGGAGCGGGAAGATAGGCGAGCAAAACGCCCAGCTCCCGCTCCTCTTTTTCGACAAGATCAGCCCGGTTCGCCTTGGCGAACTGTTCGATGGACTCCCGGCGCTGTTTGGCCTGCTTGGCCAGGACGTCGCAATACTCGTCCTCGGTCAAGGGGCGTCGCAGTTCAACCTGACGGTTTTTCGCGGCCGCCTTGAGCATCCGCAAAACACCAAGGGTCAACTCGTCCCTGGCCTTCATGGAAGCCAGGTAGTCGGATTCGATACGGGCTATGAGATTCATTACATCATGTTGATTTTGCGCATTTTCTTGAGCAAGCGCTTACGAGCGGCGGCCTTCTTCTTCTTGCGCATGACGCTGGGTTTCTCAAAGTGCTGACGTTTCTTCAGCTCGGAGAGAATCCCGGATTTTTCGACCTGCTTCTTGAAGCGGCGCAGGGCCACGTCAAAGTTGTCGGACTCCTCAAGGTAGACACCGGGCATTCACATCACCCCCTCTTTGAAAAATTCCCTCGCGGTAAAGCAGGGTCATTTAGCCGACGCGCTCGCTCCTGTCAAGGGGTGAGCTGCGCCTTCTCGAAAAATATCCGGCCGACCAACCGAGGACCGCCCGGGCGACGCCTGCTCCGTCTCGAAAAACGCCAAGCGTTTTCCTCACGAAGCGCCAGGCATCCCCGTCCCCGACAGGCGCAATCCGCGCGGCAAAGGCCCACGTCTTCCCGCGCCAAACAAAACCGCCCGGCGGCAAACCGGGCGGCGGCGCGATCCCGAGGCCGGGAAAAGACTTAGTGGTGGCCGTGTGCCGGAGCGTTCTTGGTGTCCTGGTAGGCTTTGAAGATGCAATAGCCCATGCCCGAGGCGATGATGAAGAGCACCAAGTAGAGCACGCTAAAGAACACGAAATGATCGGGCTGCCACCAGGGGAGGTCCTGCGGCAGGGGGCTGTGGACGGTTTCGCCGTGTAACATGTGAACTTCTCCCGCGATTGGTTATTGAATGGCGTCCTTGAGCAATTTGCCCGGCCGAAATTTGACGACTTTGGAAGCCGGGATATTGATCTCGGCGCCGGTGCGGGGGTTGCGGCCGGTGCGGGCTTTGCGCTCGTCCACCATGAAGGTGCCAAACCCCGTCAGCGTGATCTTGCCCTCGCCAACCAGCGTTTCCTCGATGGCCTCGATAAAGGCGTTGAGGGCGCGCTCGGCGTTGGCTTTGGTCAGCCCTGTCTTTTCAGCAATTTTTCCTACCAGATCGGCCTTGGTCATCAGTCCTCTCCTCCTCGGTTGATCGCCTCCGGCTTGGCGGCGGCGCAATGCTCGCAAATCACTCCGGCGCGTTCCGTCAATATCAACAGGGACGCCCCTCCTCGCCTCCCCGCGGCAAGGACGGCCCTCCTGCCCCTGCGTCGCCGTTTCCGGCCTGACGCGACGCACGTGAGTGGGCAAACCAAAATCGATTTCAGGCCCAAAGTCAAGAGGGCAAGCGCGTTTTCAGCAATTTGGCCAGCTGCTGGAACTGGCCTGGCGTCAAGGTTTCGGGACGAACTCGCCCCTCGATGCCGTGCCTGGCGCAGGCCTGCGCCAGGGCGTCGTCCCAGTGAGGCTTTAAAATGCCGGCCAACTGCTTGCGACGCATGGAAAAAAGCCGCTTGAGCAGGGTCGCCAGGCCGGCCGGGTCCTTGGGACGCTCCAGAGCCGACTGGGGGGTCACGGCCACCACCGCCGAATCCACCTTGGGCTGGGGCCGAAACACGCTGGGCGGCACCTTGAAGGCGTAGTCAAACCGGGCAAACGACGACGTCCAGGCGGTCAGCGCCCCGTACTGCTTGCCGCCCGGAGCAGCGCACAGGCGAAGGGCCACCTCGTGCTGCACCATGAAGACCCCCACGGCAAAGCCCGAGGCCTGGGAGCAGATGTCCCACAACAGCGGCGAGGCAATGTTATAAGGAAGGTTGCCCACGAGCTTGACGCCGTTCAGGGCGTCCAGGCGCGACCAGTCCAGGCGCAGGGCGTCGACCAGGGCCGGATGGACCCCGGGATGCTCGCGCGGCAGCCGGGCGGCCAGTTCCCGATCCTTTTCCAGGGCCAGGTAGGCGCGCGGCCCGGCGGCCAGGATGTGGCCCGAAAGCGCCCCCCGCCCGGGGCCGATCTCGATGACCGTGTCCTCCGGGCCGATCCGCAAGCGGCCCACGATCTTGGCGGCGATGTTGGGGTCGACCAGAAAATTCTGGCCCAGGCTGCGTTTGGCCGGGGCGAACCCTTCGCCCCGCTCCGTCGTGTCATGGCCCATGGGGCGCGTCATGCCGGCTCCTTTTGCACTTCAAGCAAATCCTGCTTGAGCGCCCACAGCACATGCCAGACGGCGGCGGCTTCGTCGAGTCCCGGCACGGCCGCGGCCAGCCGTCTGGCCAGGGTCAGGCTAGGACAGCCGCCACGGGCCAGAAAGACCAGCACGCGCAGGGCCTCGGGCAACACCTCCCGGGACAGCTCGGCGTAGATCACCGGAAAATCCTGGCGGTGGTAGACCGCCTGGCCGGCCCGGGTCCAGACCAGCCGCAGGTCGTCGCCAAGCTGGCCCGAGGGATAGCCGGCGAAAACCTCGTCGTAGGCCAGGGTCCAGGGATGGGCCGTGACGGCCAACTGGTCGCGATCCGGCACAGGCTGCGCGGCCAGGCGTTCCCAGAGCTCCAGATGGCGGTCCACGCAGGCGTCCCAGGTGAATCCGGTCACGACTCGCTCGCGCCCGGCCTCGCCCATGGCCCGGGCCTGGCCGGGATCGCCAAGGACAGCGGCCAGCGCCTCGGCCAAGGCCGGCACGGACACGGCCGTGGCCTGGGCCAGGCGCAGATGGGTGTGGTTGTCGTAGCAAAGCGGGGCCAGGACGTCGCGCGTCGGGGACCGGGGCAGGCCCAGGGTCGGCAACAGCCAGCCGGTGCGGCCGGGAGCGACGATGTCGCGGTAGCCGTCGTAATCCGAGGCGATGACCGGCAGGGAGGCGGCCATGGCCTCCAGGAGCGTGAGGCCAAAGGTTTCCTGGGGATTGTCGGCCAGGGAGGCAAACACGTCGGCCAGGCCGAACAGTTGCCGCTTGGCCGCCTCGTCCGGCCGCCGCGCCAGGACCAGACGCAGGCCCACGTTAGCGGCCAAGGTGGCCAGGGTCTCCAGGAACGGATCGTCGTCATCGGTCCAGCCGGCCACGACCAGCACGAGGTTCGAAACATCGAGCCCGGCGGCCATGAGACGCTGCACGGCCCGAAATAGTGGGAGCAAGTCCATCTTGGAACTGTGGGAAACCCGTCCGAATACAAGAAGCACCGTGGCCTGCGGATCGATGCCCCAAGCGCCCCGGGCCTCCGTGCGCTCCCGGCCGTCAAGACGCCGCCAGTCGTCCGGCTCCACGCCCAGGGGGATCAAGGCCAGTTCGGGCGCGGGATAAGCCTCGGGCGACAGGCCGTAGCCCCGGCGCAGGGCCTGAAACAGGGCCGACACAGCCTCGCGGCCGGCCGTGGAGGTGCACACAATGGCGTCGCGACGGGTGGTCGTGGGCGCGAGATGGGCCAGGAAATCGCGCTGGTACTGGGCGTAGCTTAAGGAATGGATGCCGCCGGTGATGGGAAAGATCGCGCGCGACAAGGCGTTTCGGGCGGCGGCCAGACGAGCCTGGGCGGTCAGGCAGTCCGAGAGATGGAAGACGGCGTAGTCCGCGCCCCCCAGGGCGGCCGGCAGGTCCCGGCGCGTCAGAACTTTGAACGCCCCGCGCCCGGCCAAGGCCGGGTAACGGGCGGCAAGCAGGCCCTCCTGATGCTGGCGTTCACGTTCGGAAGGCATGAAAAAGTGGTAGGCGTTAAAGGGATCGCGCCGGGCCAGAGCATCGAGAAAGGCCGTGTTGGCCACCTTTCTGCCCATGATGTCGGCCCCTTCGATAAACGGGTCCAACGTGGCGAAGATGCGGGGAGCGTGCATGGGGCCAGGGAGCCATAGCCTGGGCCGGTTGTCAAACGGCGCGGACCATCCCCCTTTGGACTGCCTTTTGCATAAAGCGCGTCGGGCAGGCATATTCTGCCGGCCCTGACCCAAGGAGGCAGCCATGACGCGCGGAATGCGCCCCGAACAAGTGTGGGGCATCGGACTTGGCGAAGAGGCCGCGACGGCCGTGAGTTCGGCGCTTGGAGCCGGTTACGTGCTGCGCAACTGGCCCATGGGCAGCCAGCCCGGCGGCCGGGACATCGCCCGGGCCGCGCCCCTTGTCGTCTTTGTGGTCAAGGAGGCCTGGGACGCCCTGCCCCTGGACACCCAGAAGATCATCGAGGAATGGGAGACCCCCCAACGAGTGTTGGTGCTCGGGGCCGCCCAGTCCGTGGCCGATTTCGAGGACGTGCTGGAAAACGGCTTTTTGTCCGCCGTGTCCGAACCGCTGACCGACAAGAAGATCCGCGACGTCATCTTCCGGGCCAAGGAAGTCAAGAGCCTCTACGACGACATTTTTCGCATGACCCGCGAGATCATGCTGGAGCGCGAGCTTCTGGCCCGAAAGACCGATCTCGTGCTCTTTCTCAACCGCATTCTTACCCGAGCCAGCGAGTCCCTGGACCCCATCGTGATCCTGGACCATGCCCGGGAGGACCTGGAAATGCTCCTGCCCCTGCACGCGCTCATGGGCGCGTTGTGGCAGCCCGGCGAAGGGGGGCACCTCGAAGCCGAACTGTTCCTGGAGCCCGACATGGACCAGGCGGCCGAACGCCACTGGACCGAACAGCTGCTGCGTCAGGCGGCCAAGCTCGCCGGCAAGTCCATGCACAGCTACAAGGCCAGCTTCCTCGACGGCGGGGCCGATCACGAGCCGGTCGGCGTCCCGACCGCGCCCGATGACCTCATCACCCTGCCCCTTCGGGCCGGCGGCCAGATGTTCGGGCTGCTCGTGCTGTACCGGGCCAAGGGACGCTCCCTGGGCAAGGATCAGGTCCAGGCCTTGTACGCTTCCGTCAACCACCTGGCCCTGGCGCTGAAAAACGCCGCCCTGTTCAATCAAGTCAAGATCCGGGCCGACCACGACGGACTGACCCGCATCCACAACCGTCGGGCCTTTGACGAACGCCTCATCGACGAACTGCGTCGCCACCAACGTTACCGCCATGCCATGAGCCTGCTCATGGTCGATATCGACCATTTCAAGGGCATCAACGACCGTTACGGCCATCTGGTCGGCGACCATGTGCTGCGCGAGGTGGGACGCATCCTGTCGGAAACGCTTCGCAGCACCGATTTCACGGCCCGCTACGGCGGCGAGGAATTCGTGGTGATCCTGCCCCAGACGGCCGAGGAACAGGCCCGAATCCTGGCTGAACGGCTGCGCGGGGCCATTGCCGACGCCCGCTTCGTCCACGACGGCGAGGCCTTTTCCATCACCGTGTCCATCGGCGTTTCGGCCTTGCAGCCCGGCGCGCTGACCCGGCGCAAGGACCTGCTGGAAAAGGCGGACAAGGCGCTCTACCAGGCCAAGAACCTGGGACGAAACCAGGTCTGCACCGCTCTTGGGCCGGTGACTCGGGCCGTGGAAGCCTTGGGCGCGGCCCAGGCCGGTTAGGCCGGAGCCTAGGCAGGAAAATGGCCGGGGCGCTCGCGACCCAAACCGCGATGCCGCCCCGCGCCGACCAATTGGTCCGATAAGCGGCCGATACGGGCCGGCCGAATTCCTTGTTGACATCCCAAGGGCCGGCGCGTAAAAGCTTCCTTCCTCGGGCAATTAGCTCAGTTGGATAGAGCGTTGGCCTCCGGAGCCAAAGGCCGTAGGTTCGAATCCTACATTGCCCACCATTTTTCAAGGGGTTGCGACGTAAGTCGTGACCCCTTTTCTGTTGCGGCGACGGAGCGGCAACGGCGTATGCAAGCGGTATCGCGGGCCGTATCCAGAATCCCCACGGCCACCCCGGGCGAAAAGCACCATGAAGCATGCGCGCCGCCCGGCAATCCTTTGATTTATCGCGTCTGCGTATCCTCATGCCGTGAAGCGTTCGTCACCCAAAAGGCTCAGGGCAATTCGTCGCAGTGCATCGTATACCAAAACTCAAAAGACCAATATCACGCAACAACAGCAAATTTATAAACGATTATATTGCCGCACAAGACCATCAACTCAACACGATAAACACGAAGAGTCAGATTTCGTCGCACATTATCGCAAAACACGCTCATAAATCAGGATATTTCCTTGACATGGGATCGTAGCAATGCGAACATTTAACAGCGAGCGGCAAACGCTCAGATCCCCTCATAAATTCGCCTCAATATCTCGCTGCAACAACCGCCAAACAAACGACGGACGATGTGACAGGACCAGCTCATTCTTCTTGCAGCATCATGGTCAAACCCGTCGGTCCAGACTGCAACCTGGCCTGTTCTTACTGTTTTTACCGCTCAAAACGTCATCTTTTTCCCCAAACGCGTCCACGCATGGCCAAACATACGCTGGAACGTTTCACCAAAAGCTATCTTCACCATCATCCAGGGCCGGTCGTTCCTTTTGCCTGGCAAGGCGGCGAGCCGTTGCTGGCTGGTCTGGATTTTTTCGAGGTCGCCTTCCATTTGCAACGTCGCCACGCGCCTCCGGGCAAGCAGGCCCATAATGCCGTGCAGACCAACGGCGTCCTCATCGACCGCGAATTCGCCCGTTTTTTCGCCCGAAACGGCTGGCTGGTCGGCGTCAGCCTCGACGGCCCGGCCGACTGCCACGACGCCTTTCGCCGCCGGGCCGGCCGGCCCACGCACCAGGACGTCATGGCCGGCGTCACGCGCTTGCGGGAACAGGCGGCGGAGTTCAACGTGCTGTGCGCGGTCCACGCCGCCAACCAGGACCGGGCGGCGGAGGTTTACCGTTTTTTGCGCGACGTGGCCGGCGCGAAGCACATCCAGTTCATCCCCATTGTCGCGGCCGGAGACAAGGGGTTATGCGACGCCAGCGTCGACCCGGCCGCCTTCGGCAGCTTTCTGTCGACCATTTGGGACATCTGGCGGCGCGAGGACGTGGGGCGCGTTTTTGTCGGCCATTTCGACGCCGCCCTGGCCGCCCATCTCGGCCAGCCAGGCGGGCTGTGCGCCATGGCCCAGGATTGCGGCGAGGCCCTGGTCCTGGAACACGACGGCAGCTTGTACGCCTGCGACCACTTCGTGGACGCGGCCCATCGGCTCGGCGACCTGAACCGCCAGCCTCTGTCCGAGCTGCTGGCATCTCCGGTCTTGACCGCCTTCAAAACCCGAAAATCCGGGGACCTGCCCGCGCCGTGCCGGGAGTGCCCCATGCTGTTCGCCTGCGGCGGGGGCTGTCCCAAGGATCGCCTCGCCACCGCTGCGGGGCAGCCGCCGAACCAATATCTCTGCCGTGGCCTGGGGCGTTTTCTCACCCACGCCGGCCCGGAATTGGCCGCCATGGCCGCCGTGGTGCGACGGCAGCCGGCCTTTCAACTGTTAACGACCTCAGTTTGAGCCAGGAGGCGCGCAGCCATGCCGGACAAAGCTCCCAACACCGTCTCTCGTCGGGAATTTCTCAAAGGCGCCGCCCAGGCGCTGACGGTCGGCGTGCTGGCCTCGGCCCTGCCCGGGCTGCCGTCCTCTGTCTGCGGCCCCGCTCCGGCGTCGGCGGCATCGACGTTTCCGGCCCAGCCGAACCTTCTCATCCTCATCAGCGACCAGGAACGCTACCCCCGAGACTGGCCCGCTGGCTGGGCCGAGGCCAACCTCACCAAATCGCGCAAACGGCTTCTCGACAACGGCCTGAATTTTTCCCGGGCCTTTTGCAGCGCCTCCATGTGCTCGCCAAGTCGGGGCAGCCTTTTCACGGGCCTCTATCCCGCCCAGCACGGCGTGACCATGACCCTGGCCCAGGGCGCCGTACAAACCACCCTCTCGCCCACGTTGCCCAATCTGGCCCACCTTCTCGCCCAGTCCGGCTACGACGTGCAGCTGCGCGGCAAATGGCACCTGTCCAAGGGCGCGGACGGCGGCACGCCGAGCAGCGCCGATCTGGCCCAATTCGGCTTCCAGGGTTGGGTGCCCACCAATGTGGCCGAAGCCCTGGACGTCAACACTCTGGCCGGCGGCTGCCCGGATATGGACGCGCCCATCGTGGAGCAGGCCATCGACTACCTCCAGACCATGACTCCCGAGACAACCCAGGCCAAACCGTTTTGCCTGGTCGTCTCCCTGGGCAACCCCCATGACATCCTGGCCTATCCCGGACTGTGGGACGCCGAAAGCTGCACCGATGCCTGCTACAAGAACACGGCCAACCTCGACATGGGCCTGAGCGTGCCGGCTTCCCACACCGACAACCTCTCCCTCAAGCCGGAGGTCCAGAAGCAGGCGCTTGAGCTTTACGCCAGCGGCCTGGGAACCCTCATCGAACCGCAAAAACAGCTGAACTACGTCAATTTCTACGGCTACCTGCAAACCGTCATCGACGCCCAGTTCGACACGGTGCTGCAAACCCTGGCCGATCAGGGGCTGACCGACTCCACGGTGGTGGTGCGCACCACCGACCATGGCGAGCTGGGACTGGCCCATGGCGGGCTGCGCCAGAAAATGTTCAACGTCTACGAGGAATGCATCAACATTCCCCTAATCGTTTCCAATCCCCTGCTCTTCCCGACGCCGCGCCAGACCAGCGCCTACGCCACCCTGGTGGACATGGTGCCGACCCTGGCCAGCCTGTGCGGCATCCCCAACTGGAAGTGGTCCTATCTGCCGGGCCAGAACCTGACGCCCATCCTCGATGGGACCGTGCCGACGGTCCAGGACACGGTCCTATTCACCTTTGACGACGAATATGCCGGCCAGACCTCCGCCCCTCCGTTTATCTCCGAACCCTGCCACATCCGTTGCATCGTGCACAAAGACGCTGACGGCGAATGGAAGTACGCCCGGTATTACGATCCCGCCGGCGTGGCGGCCGAGGTCCATGAGATGTACTGCCTGAAAGACGGAGCGGGGAACGACGTGGACCCAACGGAACTGGACAACGTCGCCAACAGCGGCAGCCCCAATTATGGCCGCTACGCCGCCAAACGCGCCGAGCTGGCCGAACTGCTGGCCGAGGTCGAGGCCACGCGGCTGGCGCCGGTCACGCCTCCGGGGCCGCCCCTGCCGCAAGTCGATCTGCTGTTGCTTGGCGGCGCATCATAGCACCCGCAGCCAGCGGATAGGCGACTGCAGCGAAAGGACAAAGGACAACGGACGGGCCAGATAAACGTCGCCCGATTTCAGGACCGAAGCTGCTCCAGGCCGGCCTTTCGACACGTAAGCGCCTCTCCAGGCGCAGCGCGTCGCCTTGGACCTGAACCGCCGCCCTCGCCGCGACCGCCTATTTGGTCATGAAAAACCGCTTCCTGGCATCCTCGGTGTCGGGAATCGGCAGAACGCCGCGCTGGCGGATCTCACTTATGGAAATCAGCAACGGCTCCTCGGCGTCTTCGTCATCGCCGGCTTTGCCGGCTTTTTTGCGTGCCTCGGCTTGGCGCGCCTTGGCGTAGGCCTCGTCCATCTCCGTCTGACCGAACTTGGCCGCATCCTCGAAAGTCGCTGCACTGAGCAGGGTCGTTTCCAGATACAGCATCTGCTTGCCCTGGGGATCCAGGGCAACGGCCACGAGCATATGCTCTGGCAAGGCCACCAGCCACGTCTCCAGGCCCATTTTGCGGAAAAGCGAGGCAAGCAGGCAGCTGCCCTCCACGCAATTGGCCTGCCGCGACAACAAGGCGTCGCTGATAAACCGCACGTGCTGCACCGCGACATCATCAAGCTTCACGGACGCATCTCCGACGTTCGAATAGCGGATGCCGCGTCGTCGCAACACCTGCCAGACCGCCTTGACCTGCTTGCGCACGCCGGCCGGGTCGGCCTGATAGCCGTTTAGGGCGGCCACCTCACGGGAGGCCAGCGCCTCCTGCATGATCTGTTGCACGGCCGGATGGTTCTCGTTGACGTAGGCGGCAAAGAGCCAAAACGTCCCGTAATACGTTTCGTCGTCCCTTAGGCCAAATACGCAGTCGTTGATGGAAGCAATGGACACCTGTGCCGAACGCTCCCCCTGGGCGACGCCGTCGAGCCACAGCTTGGCCGTCAAGGTCACGGGCGAGGCGTGACGCTGCAACACGACGGCCTCGTCCATGGATACATAGGGAAACACTTGATACACCTTGCTTTTTTTCGGCAAGGCCACCTCGACCCGACCAGGATGGACCAGGGGTGAGGAGGAGGTCAGCTCCACCACGGCCTTGGCCCCGGCGCGTGGCGAGATCACCGAAATGCCGATCAGGCCATTGACGTCGCCCAGTTCGCCGTCCTGTTGCTGCGGATTCACCTGCATCTTGGCCATGGAGAGCATAAGCGACGGATAGAGCACGCCTTTTAGGCCCAGTTGATCGAATTCCCAGGCGCTTTGGCGGGGTTGCCTGGCCGTGTTCGCGGCCGGGCCGGTTTGGGCGCTCCAGGTGGCCGGCCCCAGGCCCAAAACCAGGGCCAGGAGCAGGCAAGGCAGGAGAAACAACGTTCTTGGCCAAGCAACACAGGCTTTGCGCCGAAAATACCTACTGCAGGACATGGGACATCCTCCGCTCTGGGCCTGTTGAATTGTCGGACGATCGATGCAAGCAGAACGTCCGGCCAGAAGGCAGGCTTCCGAGCCGGAGGAGCATGGACTTCAATTTGCTCCTAGCCTTTGTCGGGCAGCAAAGTCCACATTTTTGGCATGAAACAAGACCCTGGCCGCTCGTGGCCACAGGCCTTGGATCGCGTTCGTCACAACGCGCTTCGATGTGTTTGCTAAAAAGGCTTGGCTTCCGTGCGTTGTCAGCAAAACGCCACAGGCGCGTTCCGAGGATGCAACCCCCGTCAAGAGGCGGGTTGCCGACATCGAATCGCCGGCAACGTTCCACTTCGTACCGAATACGGGCGGGGCGAGGACGCCGATGCCTCGTGGGCCGGCTATAGCGGCATGGAAATGGCGGACAGCACATCGACGCACGAGACCAGGCGCACGCCGGCCCGGGTCATGGCTTCCAGTGCCGCTTGGGACGCGCCGGGCGTCATGTCCACGCCGGCTATGGCGTCGACGGCCACCGTCACGCCGTAGCCCCGGGCCGCCGCGTCCAGGGCGCAGGCCTGGACGCAGTATTCGGCGGCCACGCCACAGAGATAGAGCCGCTTGACGCCAAGACCCTTGAGAAGCCCGTCCATGGCGGCGTGGCTGAAAAGGCTCATGGCGTCCTTGTGGGCCACGAGTTCGCCGGCGGCCGGAGCCAGTTCGTCGATGACGCGCGCGCCCCAGGACCCGGCCAGGCAGTGTGGCGGCCAGTCGGCGAATTCCCGCGAATCGGCCGGATGGGCGTCGGCGGCGTGGACGACGGGCAGACCGGCGCCGAGAAACGCCCGGCGCAGTCGCGCGCACGGCTCGACCACGGCCGCGCCTTTGGGGAAATAGAGCTTCCCGTCGGGGTGGATGAAATCATTGAGCATATCCACCACGATCAACATATCTTCCATGACCTGACTCCTTGAAGAAACCCTATCGATACTTCTCAGCCCAGAGAACCAATCCAAGCCGGACACCCTTTAGATATTTTCTCCATATGGGGGGTCTGGG